>CANQWU010000020.1 GCA_947627605.1 uncultured Clostridia bacterium | reverse complement strand
TTGCTTTGTATTGCTTCTCTTATTATATCTGCTTCACTTGTTTCAGAAAAATCTAAATTATATGGATTTTCATTTTTATTTGCCTCTTTTATACTTGTCCTTGCTTGTTCTGCTATGCCTCTTGACTGCGTTAAATCTCTTGATAAATATCTATCCATAAATATTTTTATATCTGTTCTATTAAAATCTATTTGGTGGTGATCTCTAGTATTATTAAACTGTACTCCAGAAAAAATTAATCTATCTGTCAGCATAACTTTTGCTTTTTCATCAACCAACCACTTAACTGGAGAAACTTCTACCCATACATAATCTCCATTTCTGTATTTTTCTCCATTTGAAAGTGTTAAACCTTCACCTTCCAAATCAAAATTTGCCTCAACTCTTACATATCTTTTTCCATTGTATTTGTATTCTTCGTGTTGTTTTGGAGCAAATTTTTCATCATACTGATAATATCTTCTTGAATCCGTTGTATAACTGTTTCTTGTTTTTGATATAATTCCACTTCTATATGCTCTCTCTAACTTTTCTTGCATATCTCTTGATGCTGCTTTTTGTGGATAATATCCATACTCTACTTCAAGAATTCCATCCTTTGCTCTTTTCCCACTCTCTCCGCTCGTGGGGATTGAGTCGATTGATGAGAACGGTAAAGCTGTGCGAGCCCCAACAGTGCGTTCATCAACATTGCCCCTACGACTAAAACCAGAGACGTCAACCACGTGTGCATTGTTATCTCCATCATCTGACTTTGTCCAATAATAGCCTGTTCTTCCTTCTAAAGAATTATCATTATCAATATGATAATTAGAAGAAACATACGCACCTAATAAAATAGAAAAATCTGTTATTACTGCTTTTGTTCCTCTTTTTTCTAATATATCTAATTTATCACTTCCAAAGTATTGCTCTTCTGTCAAGAACGTAAAATCACTCATAATATACTACTCCTCTGTGTTTATAGGATTTTTCATATAAACATACTCTTTCTTTTACCATTGTACCATAACAACTTTTTTTTTACAATTTTTTTTCAAATATTCTTAAATTTTTTTGGAAAAGTTTCATTCTTTAATTTTTGACTTTCTTTTGTATCTTTAATCTGATTATAAAAGGCATTTTTCTAATATACACATATTCTGAACGTGACATACTCCCACCACTTAAGAAGTGGGGGCTTCTCGCTCGACAACACTAATATGCTGAGCATAAACGAGCTATCTCCATGTGTCCCACGGTTTTATTTATTTATCATGCTATTGCTAGTTTCATTCCTTCTTTTCTTATATTTTTTGCAACATTTATATCTCTATCCTGGTGAATTCCAAATTTATGGCAATTCCATTCTCTAATGCTTAAATTCTTTGTTTTTGGATGTGTTTTGAAAAGTATATGAATATGATCTTTATTATGATTCCATTCTTGTAATGTAATATTGTAATTAGGTGCAATGTACTCGAGAATTTCTTTTGCACGTTTTGATATAACTATTATCAAATACTTCTCTACGATATTTTACTACAAGCACAAGATGATAATGTAACAAAAATACTGAATGTGCATTACTATCTAGTTTCATAAAGAATCTCTCTCTTGTTATTTACTAGAGTGAAAACATAATAAATACATTTTTTACAATATATCAACATAGAAATTGCAATTCATCTCACTACCTTAGAGGTAGAAAACTTCTTGTCTAGATAAGTTAAATTTGAAAATGTTGAATCGTATTTTCCAAACTACATTAGAACTGATTTAACTGATACTCTTCATGATAAATTTGGCGTCAGAACTGATTTTGAAGTTATGAATATAAAAAACATAAAAAAATCATTAAAAAAAATTAAAAAAGCTTACGCATTTTTTATCTAATCAACAAGCTCTCAATTTCCTTGATATTAAGTAAATCGAGAGCTTTTAACCTTTAAAAAGTGTTTAAGTTAAGATTATATACAAATATTACTAAAATAGTAACTACTATTATAATTAATACTGTAATTAAAATTTTCAAATGTTCTATGCCAATGGTTTCATTGTTGGAAATAACAAAACATCACGAATTGATGCCTCATCTGTAAGAAGCATAATAAGTCTATCAATTCCAATTCCTAATCCACCTGTTGGTGGTAAACCAATTTCTAAGGCTTGAATATAGTCCTCGTCCATCATACTAGCTTCTTCGTCACCAGCTTCTTTTGCTTCTACTTGTTTTTTGAATCTTTCATATTGGTCTATTGGGTCATTTAATTCAGAAAAAGCGTTTCCATATTCACGTCCACCAATAAATACTTCAAATCTTTCTGTCATTTTTTTATTATTTGGACATTTTTTTGCAAGTGGTGAAATTTCTACTGGATATTCATAGATAAATGTAGGTTGTATTAATGTTTTTTCCACATATTCGTCAAAGAAAATACTTATAATATCTCCTCTTGTTTGCTTAATTTCAGGAACTTCTAGTTTTCTTTCTTTAGCAAGTTTTAATGCTTCTTCGTCTGTTTCAATTTCATTGAAGTCAATTCCTGTTACTTCTTTAATTGAATCTATCATTGTAATTCTTTTCCATCCAGGAGTTAGGTCTATTTCTTGTCCCTGATAAGTGATTTTGGTTGTTCCCAATACTTCTTTAGCTGTTCTTGAAAATATTTCTTCAGTAATATCCATCATATCATGGAAATCTTCGTATGCAGCATATAACTCTAATTCAGTAAATTCAGGATTATGTCTAATATCCATTCCTTCATTACGGAATACTCTTCCTATTTCATATACTTTATCAAATCCACCAACTATCAATCTTTTTAAATTAAGCTCTAAAGCAATTCTTAGATACATATCTAAATCTAGTGTATTGTGGTGAGTAATAAATGGTCTAGCTGATGCTCCACCTGATATTGTATTTAAAATAGGGGTTTCTACTTCTAGATATCCTTTTTCTTCAAGAATTTGTCTTATTTTTCCAATGATTTTACTTCTTAATAGAAATGTTTGCTTTACTTCTGGATTTACAATTAAATCTGTATATCTTTGTCTGTAACGTAAATCTGGATCCTTTAATCCGTGAAATTTTTCTGGTAATGGTCTTAATGATTTTGAAAGCAATGTTACTTCTTTTGCATGAACAGAAATTTCTTCTGTCTTTGTTTTAAATACAAAACCTGTTATTCCAATAATATCTCCAATATCAAAAGTTTTAAAAGCTTTGTAACTTTCTTCACCTAAATCATTTATACTTACATAGCTTTGTATTTTTTCGTCACTATCTTGTATTGTACAAAATGATGCTTTTCCCATAATTCTTTTAGCAATAATTCTTCCTGCAACAGTGACATCTTTTTGTTCAAATTGTTCATAATTTGATTTGATTTCACCTGCTGTATTTGTTCTATTAAATTTCGTTATTTCAAAAGGGTCTTTTCCTTGTTGTTGTAATTCTTGTAATTTTTCTCTTCTTATTTGCATTAAATGATTAATATCTAATTCTTGCTCTTCTTGCATAATTAAATTCATCCTTTCTTTTATTAATGTCTAAAATGTCTCATTTTTGTGAATATCATTGTAATTCCATATTCATTACATTTATCAATAGAATCTTGGTCTTTAATTGAACCACCTGGTTGTATAATTGCTTTTATTCCTGCTTTGTGTGCTTCTTCTACACAATCTGAAAATGGGAAAAAGGCATCTGATGCAAGTACAGCTCCATTAGTAATTCCTTTTTCTATTAGTTCTTCTCCATGTTCTACTGCTTGTTTTGTTGCCCAAATACGATTTACTTGTCCTGGTCCAATTCCTATTGATTGTTTTCCTTTTCCAATTGCAATTCCGTTTGATTTGACATATTTAACAATTTTCCAAGTAAATAGCATATCTTCTAATTGTTCTGGTGTTGGTTTAGTATTAGTTACAACTTCATATTCATCTAGTAGTTTTGAATCTATTGTTTGTACAATAACACCACCATTGATTTTTTTAATATCATATGCACTTTCTTTTTGTTTTACAGAAATACTTGGTAATTCTAATATTCTAACATTTTTCTTTGTTTCTAATATTTCTAAAGCTTCTTTTTCATAAGAAGGTGCAACAACTACTTCTAAAAAGATTTCTTGCATCTCTTGTGCCATTTTAGTAGTTACTTCTCTATTAACTACAACAATTCCACCAAATATTGAAGTTTTATCTGCTTCAAAAGCTTTTCTCCATGCTTTATAAATGTCAGTATCACTTCCTACGCCACAAGGGTTTCCGTGTTTGCAAGCTACAACTGTTGGTTCTTCGAATTCTTTTAATAATTCTAATGCACCATTTGTATCATTTATATTATTAAATGATAATTCCTTTCCATTTAGTTGTTTTGCTGTTGTTAAAGACCCCTCACATTTTCCGATTTCTTTATATAATGCTGCCTTTTGGTGAGGATTTTCTCCATAGCGCATATCTTGTACTTTTTCATAAGTTAAAGTAAGTTTTTCTGGTAAGCTTTCATCTTTTCTTTGTTCTTTTAGGTAATTTGCAATCATTGCATCATAATTAGCAGTATGTTCAAAAACAGCTTGCATTAATCTAAATTTTGTTTCTATTGAAACACTTCCTGTTTCTTCTAATTCTTTTAATACTATTTCATAATCTTCTGGATTTGTTATAACTGTAACATCTTGATAATTTTTTGCTGCACTTCTTAACATAGTAGGTCCACCAATGTCAATATTTTCAACAGCTTCTTCTCTTGTTACTCCATCTTTTAGAATTGTTTGTTTAAATGGATATAGATTTACAACTACAAAGTCAATTGTATCAATATTTAAATCTTGTAATTGTTTCATATGTTCTGCTTTATCTCTTCTTGCCAAAATTCCTGCATGTACTATTGGATGTAAAGTTTTTACTCTTCCATCTAAACATTCTGGAAAACCTGTTAATTCTGATATTTCTTTTACGTTAACTCCTTCTTCTTTTAATTTTTTGTATGTACCACCTGTTGATATAATCTCTACTCCTTGTTTTTCCAATCTTTTTGCAAATTCTACAATTCCTGTTTTATCTGATACACTAACTAATGCTTTCATAAATTACCTCCATCTTCTTTATTCTAGAAAAACTTCTAATTTTTCTAGTTAATTATTGCTCACATTATATCATAAGCCTGTAAGTAATGTCAATGTAATTTTACGCAGTAAATAAAGAAAAACTCTAGTTTAATTACTAAAGTTTTTACAAATATCATCTTGCTCCTCCTTGTTCTCGTGCTTTTTTTGAAATTGCTATCCAATTTGCCTGCATATCTTGTTCTTTTCTAAAGTCAAAGTCTTTATATTTTCTTGTTAAGCTTTTATGTTGTTCGTCAGTTATCAAATTAGTATTTACTAATAATTGTATAAATTCAAAGTCATCCAATGTTGCTAAATATTTTCTGCCTAATTCTAATGCTATTCTTTTACTTGGGCTGAAATATAGAGGACTTGTTTTATTCGGATTTTTAATATTTTCTAATACCTGTATCATATCTTGTTCTTTTTGCTGTTCAGAATAATTTTCTAAATTTTTAGTTTTATAATATTCAATATATTCACTTATTCTCATATCTCTATTTTTAAATTCTTCTGATATTTTAAAATCTTCTCCATTTGATACAATTTGTCTTGCTTTTTCTTGTTCATCTAAAATCCCTTGTTTTGTTGATTCTTCTACAATTTTAGTTGTATATTCTAAATCTTTTACATTACTATCACAAGTATATTTGATAAATTCATAAAAAGGTGTATGCTCATATTTTTCTATTATTTCCTTCTTTTGTTCTGGATTTATATATATTTCTGGTAACTTACTTAAAAAATTCTCTTTTAATAGAAGATTTCCAAAAGCATTCATTAGTATTCTTAAGCATTTTGGATATGTTTGATTATCTTCTTGTAAAACAACAAAATCAACAATTTTTTTATTATTTAGTGCAACAAGTTGTCTTTGCAAATCTCCTTGCTCTTTAGACATTTTTATACACATATTTGAGCTATTTTTAATGGTATCTTGAATCCAAATCTGTTGAATTTTCTTTGCTATTCCATCATAAATTCCATTTTGATTAGCTGTTTTTATTTCTTCTTCTGTTATTCCTATTTTTGTTAATATTGATATATACTCTTCATTTAATTCTGTTATAAAACCTTCTCTTAAACCATCTACCATATCATATGGTGCATATGATATTTTATCACATAATCTTGCAAGACATGCTTCTGGTGTTGCTGGAACTACAGTTTTATCAAAGCCTTTTTTTGTATGGCATTTTAAGTTTTCCTCTTCAAAATCTTTTTTTGTTTTTGATAATTCTGGAGAATATTCAGTCTGTGGAGTTTCTCCATTATGACTATTTATTCCTTCCATTACCATCCATAAACTATTTTTTATTCTTGCCAATTTTTTCTTAGAAATTTCTGGATGATTTTGTTCAATTTTTTTTGAAATTTCTTCCTCTACCCTATATCTATAAATTAGATCTCTTGGTCCTAAAGCATTATGCACATAATATCCAATCCCATAGTCTTCTCCGATATTTGAAAGCCACCATTCACCACTATGTCCTAAAAAAGTATGACCAATATCATGATGTCTCATAATCATTGCTACAATTTTCACATTAAATTCTGGTTGTCCATTACTACGTTGTTTTTTGTTAATGCCATTTGCTATTTGAATTGCTATTGATGTTGCATTTTTTTGATGACTTTCTCTTTGCTGGGTTTTTTCATCAGTTTTTCTTAAATTCTTCATCATCATTGTTTTATTAGCACTTTTTGTATCATGTTTAGATATTTCTTCTCTAATTTCTGGTGCAAATTCTGAAAGTTCTTTTAAATCTTCATATCTTTCTAATATGCTTTCTAATTCTTCTATATATTCTGATAATCTTTTTTGTTTTATTACTTTTCCCTGTTCTTTATATAATTTACCTTCCAATTTTTATTCCTCCAAAGTAGATATAACACCAAAAAATTATATCATTATGAAATATTTTTGTAAATGTTTTTTCTTAAATTTATTGCATAGCTATTCTTTTTGTAATATAATTAAGTCGAATTATGGAAAGGAATGTAGGAAATAATGAATAATAAAGTCTTTATATCTCATGGTGATTTAATAGTAGATAAAATTTATGATGCTGATTTAAACCTTCTAAAACAAGATGGTGGTGGATGTAATTGGAATGATTTATATAACTTATCCATTATGGGAGAAACTTGTTATGCAATAGGCTCTGTTGGAAATGATGCTGAAGCAAATATTGCTCTAAAATCTCTAAAAGATAATGGCGTTAATGTTGACTATGTAATAACAGAAAATAAAAAAACAAATATTATGAATATTATTATTCCTTCTAAAGATTTAAATGATAATGATGTTATTCATTCTTGGTATTCACCTATTAGTTTAGAATATACTATGTCATTTTCAAATAATCTTCCTTGTATTCTACCTCAAGAATTAGAATCAAAAGAGCTATATGTTATACTAGATAAGTTTTTACCTGTTAATTTAAGATTTTTGAAAAATTTAAAAGGTTGTCATAAAGTATGTCTTGATTTCGGTCACATTCGCTTTTTTGAACATTTTACTAAACAATATATTTCTTCTTTTTTGGAGATGGCAAATTATGTTCAGTTAAATGAAACTGTTACTGATTTACTATTTCAAAGGCTTCAGGTATCTGATTTGTTAGACTTCTTTAAGCATTTTTCATTTGATTTACTTGTTTTAACTAAAGGTAAACGAGGTACTACATATGTTTTTTGTGAAAATGGTGAAATAAAAACTATTGATTTATCTCCTAAATTTATTTCTACTGTTGTTGATTCTTCTGGGGCTGGAGATGCTTTCTTTTCTAGGACATTGCGTGAATATGCATATTCAGATAAAATTGATACTGAATTTGTTACAAAAACTTTTGAAATTGCAAACAAGGCTTCAAGAGATGTTCTATCTCAAGTAGGAAGTCGTATAAAAAAATAAAGATATATTAAAATGGCACTATAAAAATATTTTTATAGTGCCATTTTATAAATAATTTTATTCATGAGTTTCAATTGTCAATCCTTCTCTATCTGGTTCTTCCATATTTTCATCAGTTACACAGTCAAATTTATATTCTAATCGTTCATTTATACTTTCTTTACCATTTTCTTCTGTTTCAAGAATTTTAATAGTCAATCCTGTTTCTTTACTTAAATAAATCTTTATTGACGTAGTTTCACTAGAATAGGCACCTATATTAGTATTTTTTAGACTATCTATTACATAACATTTTTCTCCATCAAGTTCTTCCTCATATATTTTTGATACTAAACTATTATATAATACTTCATTAATATTTTCTGCATCAACATAGCTTCCTACTTTTACTCTTTCATTATTTTTTTCCCTTTTCAGTATATATAATTTTTTTATGTTTGAACTAATCGTATAAGTTCTTATTTCATCATCTTCTGTAACTTGGATTATATAAATATCTCCTGAGTCAATATTTCTATGTAGAACTTCTTTTATTTTATTGCCTTTAACAAATTTTTCAGATGTAAAATTATCTGTTATTATTTTTACATAAAAATTATCTTTTTCTTGATATTTAGATATTTTAGATTGCAAGTCTTTTATTATGATGATTTTTCTAGCAATATTTGTAAATAACGTTCCTACAATAATAATCATAATTAGTAGTATTGTTATAAATATTTTCTTTTTCACTTTTATCTCCCCCTTTTCTTTTGGGAATTCTTTTTCTTTATCCTTTCTCATTTTTTTTAAGTTTTCATTTAATTTTTGTATTAAATTGATATTGCCTATTATATTAACTATTAGAATAAGAAACCATATAGAAATATATAAAAATGTTCCACTTTTTATTGCATATAAAACACTTGAAATATAGTTTATGTCTTTAAAAATAATCATTTGTATAAATGCTGAAAATATAATAAAAATCAAATATCCAATGACAAAATAAATAACATGTTTCATAAAACTTTTAAACTTTTCCATTTTTAGATACTCCTATTCTCTATATAATTCATAATTTCTCTAGCTTTTCTGCGAGATACTTTTACTTTTATTCCATTTGTTAATTTTGCTATTATTGTCCCTGTCTGTCCTATATCAAAACTCTCTAGATGCTTTATATTTATTATATGACTCCTTGAAATTCTAATAAAATTTGGATTTTTAAATTGTATATCTTGTAAAGTGTTTTTTACCCTATACTCTGCATCTTTTGTTTTGCAATATATACTTTTTTTATAACTGTAAAATAATATAATATTTTGTAAATCTATTTGCACTAATTCATTATCTTGCTTTACTATTACTGTTTGCTTTTCATAATCTTTTATATATTCTATAAAATTTTTAATATCTTTTCCTGGCATATGCTCAATAGTAACTTTTATCTTTTCTTCACTTAATTTTTTATTTTCTAGATTATTTATAAATATTTCCATAATTCTCCCCTTTTTTACATTATACTAAAAATTTTATTTAGATTCCAGCAATTAAGGATAAACGGTTGTATTTGATGATAAATGGTTTTTATAACTTTATAATTACAAAACTTATGTCAAATAGAATCACACTATGAAAAATCATAGTGTGATTTTTTGGCTAATACACTTAGCGTTCTATACTATTTACATTTCCTGGTATTTTATCATTTTCATTTGTAATGTCTTCATATTGACTTAAATCTGGTTTTGTAATATCATTATCTGTTACTGTTCCAAATTCATATTTGTATTTTTTCTCTATTTTGTCATATGTTCCATCTTCATTTTTTGTAGCTCCATCGCAAGTATATAAAACAAGACCTGTTTCCTTTTCAAAAATTGTTTCTAAATCAAAACTATAATCGTTAAAACTATTATTGCTTTCTTTTATTGTATAACATTGCTTTCCTTCATACTCAATACTATCCATTGAAACTTTTGGATTTATTGCGATTCCTAACATACTTTTCTTTATTTCAGAATCTAGCAATACATATCCACTTTTAGGTACAAAATTAGAAAGTGGTGGGAAATTTATCGTTGGTACAATTTCAAACATTCTATAATATTTATTTTTTTGCACATCTATCATATATCCTTCTTCTGTACTTCCATTTTGCCATACTCTTGACTCTTGTCCATTTGAGTCTATTCTTTTTGTAGCTGATATATCTCCTTTTTTCCATACATCTTTTATTGAACTAGTTTTTCCTCCTTCAATAGTTTCTTCTGTTAAATGATAATTTTTTATTATTTCAGCTGTTTTTTCGTCTAATTCTTGTAGCCTTGATAAAATAAAATATCTATGCATTACAATACCTGCTAGTAATGCTAATATTAAAATTATTATTATCAATATTCTTTTCCAAAATTTTAAGTGTTTTACTTCTTTATTAAATTTTTTCATATAGTCCACCCCCTCTTCAATATCTTCTGTGTGAACTTCTATGTCTGATTTCATACTATTATATACTCTAGTGCATTCTTCACATTGCTCCAAATGTTCTTCTATAAATGCATTTGTCTCATCAGATGTTGTTTTTTCCATATAATTTGGTAATAGATCTTGAACAATTTTGCAAAAGTTATACATTATCTCCCACCTCCTTTATTTTCTGCTTAGCTCGATAAAAATTAACTCTCGCCCATACTTCACTTTTTCCTAAGGCATTACCTATTTCTTTAAATGTCATATTTCCATATAGTTTTAGATATACTACTTTTTGTACTTCTTTATCTAACATTGAAATTTTTTTATTTAATTTTTCTATTTCTTTCTTATTTTCAACTTCTTCGTCTATACTATATTGATTATATATTTCAATTGTATCTAAGTCTGTAAAAATTATCTTTTTCCTTTTCTTTAGCTCATTAAACCATAAATTTTTAGCAATTTCACATAGCCATACTGACATTTTACAATTTCCCTTAAATTTGTCTATATTTTCTATTGCCTTGCAAAAAGTTTCTTGAGTTAGGTCTTCTGCAATTTCTTTATTATGTGTAAGACAAATTAGGAATTTATATACAATTATGAAGTTTTCGTTATATATTTTTCCTATATCTACATTCTCCATTTTATTCCCCTTCTACTTATATGACAATTAAAATTGAATTTCGTTACACATTATATACCATATTAATTATAGTTTTTAAAGAAATTTGTTGCATAATGAACTTTTTTGTAATATAATCAAATCAAATTATAAGAGGAGTTGATATTATGAAACAATTTGATGTTGCAATTATTATGGGTAGTGATTCAGATTTACCAATTATGAAAGATTCTGCAAAATTTTTAGAAGATATGGGAATTTCCTATGAAATGAAAATTTTGTCTGTTCATAGGACACCTGAAAAGGCAATGGAATATGCAAAACAATTAGAAGAAAGTGGTGTTAAAGTAATCATAGCTGGTGCTGGAGGTGCTGCACATCTTCCTGGTGTGTTTGCTGCAATGGTTTCAACTGTTCCAGTAATAGGAATTCCAATTCATACAAAAACATTAAGTGGAATTGATTCTTTATATTCAATTGTACAAATGCCATCTGGTATTCCTGTTGCAACTGTTGCAATAAATGGTGCAAAAAATGCTGCTATTTTAGCCACTTCAATTTTAGCTGTTGGAAATGATAATGTTAAAGCAAAATTAAACGATTACAAAAAATCTCTAAAAGAAGCTGTTTCTAAAAAAAATGAAGAATTACAAGAATTAGGATATGAAGTATATTTAAATAGAAAGGACGGAAAATAGTATGAAAAAAATTAGTAGTGGAAAAGTTCGTGAAATTTATGAAGTAGATGAAGATAAACTTTTATTAGTAGTTTCAGATAGAATTTCTGCATTTGATTATATTTTACCAAGTATGGTACCTAACAAAGGAAAAATTTTAAATCAAATTTCAAAATTCTGGTTTGATTATATAAAAGACATCATTCCTAATCATGTTATATCAACTGACATTGAAGATTTTCCAGAGGAATTTCAAACACCTGAATTTGAAGGAAGAAGTATGTTAGTTAAAAAATTAAAAATGATTCCTGTTGAATGTATTATTAGAGGATATATTACTGGTTCTGGATGGAAAAGCTATAAAGAAAATGGTACTGTTTGTGGTATTAAACTTCCAGAGGGATTGCAAGAATCTCAAACGTTGCCTGAGCCTATTTTTACACCTACAACAAAAGCTTCTGAAGGACATGATGAAAATATTTCTTTTGACGAAGTTTGCAATTTAATTGGAAAAGATTTAGCTGAAAAATTACGTTCAAAAGCAATTGAAATTTATAAAACTTGTGCAGAATATGCTTTAACTAAAGGTGTAATTATTGCTGATACAAAATTTGAATTTGGTTTAGACGAGTCTGGTAACTTAGTTATAGGTGACGAAGTTTTAACTCCTGATTCTAGTAGATTTTGGCCTGCTGATGATTACGAGGTTGGTAGAAGTCAAAAAAGTTTTGATAAACAATATATCAGAGATTGGATAAAATCTACTGGTTATGACCCTGAATCTGGCACACCTATTCCAAATGATGTAATTGATACAACTTCTAAAAAATATATTGAAGCTTATGAAATTTTAACTGGTAAAAAGTTTTAAATTATTCTGAAAGGAATAAATTTATATGGAAAATATGAAAAAAAATCCAAAAGATAGAACCTTTGAGGAATTGTTTTTTGATTTAAGAACTGAAAAGCAATGGAAATATGTAGACGTAGCTCTTGAGTTATATAAAATTGGAGTTACTGTAGATGAAAAAACTGTAAAAAAGTGGGAATTAGGAATAGCTTATCCTGATTTAGATATGATTTATAAATTATCTGAATTATTCTTTGTATCTAGTCAAGATTTTTTAAATGCTAAAGAGATCAGTCTAAAAAAGTCATATAATAGCATACATATGACTATTATTAAATGGTTTTGTTATTTTACAGGTTTTACATTAAAATTTGGTTATTATTTTGCTTATATATTTTTTGGCTTTATGCTTCTAGTTGCTTTGTCTTTCTTTATAGCACAAATTACTGATTTAAAAAATTTAAATTGGTAGGAAAAATTTCCTACCAATTTATCTTATTTTTTTATTCAAATCTATTTTTGTCAATACTGTCTGGTACTTCTATTGGGTATTTGCTTGTAAAACATCCTTCACAAAAGTCTGATACTTTACATCCCTTTGTAATTTCTTTTAAACTATCTAAACTTAAAAATTCTAAAGTATCTGCACCAATTTCTTGACGTATTTCTTCTACTGTTTTCTTGTTAGCCATTAAATTTTCTTTTTTATCAATATCTGTTCCAAAGTAGCAAACATCTATAAAAGGTGGTGCAGCAATTCTAACATGTACTTCCTTTGCTCCTGAATCTTTTAAACTTTTTATTATCTTTGTAATAGTTGTTCCTCTAACAATTGAGTCATCAATAAGTACTATCTTTTTATCTTTTACAGTATGTTTTAATGGATTTAATTTTAAGGCAACTAATTTTTTTCTTTTTGTTTGTGTATTTTGAATAAATGTCCTACCTATATATTTGCTCTTTATAAATACAATATCATATGGTATTTTTGATTGTTTTGAATACCCTAATGCTGCATCAATACCTGAATCTGGAACACCAGCTACAATATCTGCATCTACTGGAGCTTGTTTTGCTAAATATCTTCCTGCATTCTCACGGAAAATATGTACATTTAGTCCATCTATTGTAGAATCTGGTCTTGCAAAATATATATATTCAAAGACACATAATCCCTTTTTCTCATTTGGTAATACTTTTTCACTTTTTATTTCATTATTAGCTACAATTACCATTTCTCCTGGTTCAATATCTCTATCAAATTCTGCCCCTGTTGTATCTAAAGCTGAACTTTCAGATGCAAAAATAATGTCTTTTTCTGTATGTCCCATACATAATGGTCTAAATCCTTGTGGGTCACGAACTGCCATCATTTTTTCTGGTGACATAATAACTAAAGAGTATGCACCTTTAATTATCTTCATTGTATTTTTTACTGCTTCTTCTATAGATCCTGTTTTTAGTCTTTCACGAACAATTATGTGACAAATAACTTCTGTATCACTTGTTGTTGTAAAAATTGCACCTTGGTCTTCTAATTCTTTTTTTAGCTCTAGTGCATTTGTCAAATTTCCATTATGAGCAACTGCTAAATATCCTTTTTTATGCTTTACTACCATTGGTTGTGCATTTTCTTTTCTACTCATTCCTGTTGTAGAATAGCGAACATGTCCTATTGCCATTTTCCCTTGTGGTAAACTTTCTTGAACGTGTTTTGTAAATACATCTGTAACAAGTCCTACATCCTTGTGGAAATATATATTTCTATCTTCATTTATTGCTATTCCACAACTTTCTTCACCTCTATGTTGTAATGCTGTTAGTCCAATACATACAGTCCCTACTAAGTCTTCTTTTTCTTCTTTGGAATATATTCCAAAGATTCCACATTCTTCTTTTAATTTTTTAAACATTTCTATCTTCCTTTTATATATATTTCTCTTTCCTTGACATACTTTTAGTTTTATGATATATTTCTCCTAATAATGGAGGTTTATCATATGTATAATTTAGTTGTCTTTGCATCTGGTAATGGCTCTACTTTGCAAGCCATAATTGGTAATATTGAAAATGGCACACTTTCTGCCAATATTCGATTAGTTGTCTCTGATAACCCAAATGCCTATGCTTTGGAAAGAGCCAAAGCACATAATATCCCTACTTATGTAATAAAAGCTAAAACTTTTAAAGAAAGAGATATTGAATTATCAGAAGTTTTGTCAAAAATTCCTATCAATTTAATTGTTCTTGCTGGATATTTAAAAATGATTGGTCCTAAATTGTTAGAAAAATATACTTTAATCAATACACATCCATCTTTGCTTCCTAAATATGGTGGCAAAGGTATGCATGGTATGAATGTACACCAAGCAGTAATTGATGCACATGAGCCATATAGTGGTGTTACTGTTCATTTTGTTAATTCTGAATATGACAAAGGTACGATCATAAGTCAAACTAAGGTTGCAGTAGACAAAACAGATACTGCTGAAAGTTTGTCTGCTAAAGTTCAGCGCGCTGAAAAAATTCAATTAGTTAATGTAATAAATGATTTCATAAATGGTAATTTATGACCTAATTTTTTAGGTCTTTTTTAATGTTCATAAATTTCACCTATATCTTTACGATAACTTAATATATCATCTATATTATTTTCCATAGCACTATACACTTTTTGTTTTGCCTCTTCTAATGTTGCTCCTGTTGTACTTACTGCAAATAGTCTTGAGTTTCCAACAGAAGTATATTTATTTCCCTCTATATGTTTTGTACTTGCAAAATATATTTTTACACCTTTATCTAATATATCTTGTTTATTTAAAATAAACTCACAAGGCTCTTTAGTAGATTTTATAGCATAATTTGGGCTAACTACATATACAGTAAATGTATAGTTATTTTTAAATTTGCAATTTTCTTTAGATAATGTCTTATTTTGGATATGTTCAAAAATTTCTGTAAAAGGTGTATCTAATGCATTTAAAACATTTATTGCTTCTGGGTCTCCAAATCTAGCATTGAATTCAATAAATTTAATACCATCTTTACATTTGAAAAATCCTCCATATATAACTCCACTAAATTCTATTTTATCACGATTTAATTCACAAATAGTTTTTTGAATAAGATCTGCACATTTATCAATATCTTCTTGCTCTAAGAATGGTAATCTGCCATTTTCAAAGCTCAAGCATCCCATTCCTCCAGTTCCTGGTCCTTTATCTTCTTCAAAACGATATGGATAATCAAATGTTGTTGGTGTTACTACAATATGCTCACCATCTGTTAAAGCCATAACTGTAAATTCTCTACCTTCTACTTTATCTTGAATTATAACCCTTCCCGCTTCTTCTAGGCAATCTTTTGCATATTGGTATCCTTCTTCTTTTCCTTTAAAGTGGATGCCTCCAACTTTAACCCCTTTTCCTCCTGTTAAACCTTCTGGTTTAACAACAAAGCTATCATCTTGATATCCTTCAATTACTTTATCTAGTTGCTCTTGATTTGTTATTGCCTCATTTTTTATAATCATTTCTGGTGCTAATTTTTTTACAATTTCTAATGCATATGTTTTACTCCATTCAATCTTTGCACCTTTTGAGGTTGGTCCAAATGTTTCTAGTCCAAGTTCTTTAGCTAAATCAATTAGTCCTTCCTGTAATAAATTATCTTGACTTACAACACATGCTTCAATATTGTTTTCTTGCACAAATTTTTTTACAAGTTCTTTATCAAATGAATCTCCTACTAGGTATTTTCCATTTGATTTTTCTACATATTCTGAGATAGATGGATTTACATATGGCATAATTGAATATAGCATATATCCTTTGCTGATTTGTTCTGCTAAAACCGCCTCACGGCCACCATTTCCTAATAACAAACATTTTTTCATATTTTTCTCCCTCTTATACATTTACTTCTGTTTTCACATTCGCCCCTAAATCTTGATATTTTTCTAGTATAGGGTTTACTCTTTCTTTAATAAAGTCCTCTACTTGTATTGTCGCTCTACCACATAAATTATCTGGATTTAGAGCTTTCATAATTTCTTCCTTTGTTAGTCCAAAGCTTGTATCATTTGCAATTCTATCTACTAGGTCATTTGGTTTTCCATATTCTTTTACTTGTTTTCCTGCTTCCATAGAATATACTCTGATTTTTTCATGTAGTTCTTGTCTATCTCCACCCTTTAATACTGCATTCATTAAGATTTCTTCTGTTGCCATAAAAGGTAATTCTTGCATCATATTTGTTTTTATAACATTTTCATATACTACAATTCCTTTTGAAATATTTGCATATAGTATTAAAATTGCATCTACTGCTAAAAAGCTTTCTGGAACACAAATACGTTTATTTGCAGAATCATCTAAAGTTCTTTCTAGCCATTGTGTTGCACTAGTTATAGTTGGATCCATACTAAGTACCATCACATGTCTTGCTAGTGAATTTATTCTTTCACTTCTCATTGGATTACGTTTATATGCCATTGCTGATGATCCTATTTGACCTTTTTCAAATGGCTCTTCTAGTTCTTTTTCATGTTGTAATAATCTCATATCATTTGCAAATTTTGAACAACTTTGTGCAATTTGAGACAATATATGTAATACTCTTGTATCTAATTTTCTAGTATAAGTTTGTCCTGACACATTATATACTTGTTTAAAGCCCATTTTTTCTGCAATTTTAGCATCTACTTGTTTTACTTTTTCTTCATCTTTTAGCAGTTTCATAAAGCTTTCTTGTGTTCCTGTTGTTCCCTTACATCCTAATAGCTTCATATGGCTTTCTACAAATTCTAATTCTTCTAGGTCTTCTAGTAAATCTTGTATCCATAAGGTTGCTCTTTTTCCAACAGTTGTTAATTGTGCTGGTTGAAAATGAGTATATCCCAAACAAGTTACATCTTTATTTTTTAAAGCAAATTCTTTTAAATTTTTTATAACAACTATAAGTTTTTCTTTTATAAGACCTAAAGCTTTTGTCATTAAAATTACATCTGTATTATCTGTAACAAAGCAAGAAGTTGCTCCTAAATGAATAATTGGCTTTGCTTTTGGACATTTTAGCCCAAATTCATATACATGTGCCATAACATCATGTCTGCATTCTTTTTCTCTTTGTGCTACAATATCATAATCTATATTACTTACATTGTCTTTCATTTCTTGTATTTGTTCATCTGTAATATCTATTCCTAGTTCTTTTTCCGTTTCTGCTAATGCAATCCATAATCTTCTCCAAGTGGTATATTTACTATTATTTGACCATAATGAATTCATTTCTTCACTTGCATATCTTCCAGAAAGCGGTGTAACATATTTATCATTTTCCATTTTTTTATTCCTTTCTAACTAGTACCTATAGTAGTTTACACCTGATTCGAATAGTTTTTGGTCTTGTCTACCTGGCATATTTTTCATTATTTCACGATAACTTCTTTCTGAGTGTCCCATCTTTCCTAATACTCTACCATCAGGGCTTGTAATTCCTTCAATTGCTGAAACAGATCCATTAGGGTTATATAGGATATCACTACTTGCATTTCCTTCAAAATCAACATATTGAGTAGCTATTTGTCCATTTTCAATTAGCTTTTTCTTTAATTCTTCTGATATTATAAATCTACCTTCACCATGAGAAATTGGAATAGTAAATTCTTCTCCTAATTCTACACTACTAAACCAAGGTGATAATTTTGATACTACTTTTGTATTTACCATTCTAGACATATGCCTTGCTATTGTATTAAATGTTAATGTTGGCATAGTTTCATCCATTTCCTTAATTTCTCCATATGGTACTAATCCTAGTTTTACTAATGCTTGGAAGCCATTGCAAATTCCTAACATCAATCCATCCTTTTCATGTAAGTGGTTATATATTAATTCTTTTAATTTTGGATTACGGAATACTGCACTTATAAATTTACCTGAGCCATCTGGTTCATCTCCTGCACTAAATCCACCTGGTATCATTATAATTTGTGCATTTTCAATTTCTTTAGCAAATATATCAATTGATTCTTGAATATTTTCCGGTTTTAAGTTTTTAAACACTTTTGTACTAACAATAGCACCTGCATCTTCAAAAGCTTTGCTAGAATCATATTCACAGTTTGTTCCTGGAAATATTGGTATAAATACGCGTGGCTTTGTAATTGGCATTTTTCTTGTAATTGTGCATTTTTTATCACTTAATATGTTTTCTACAGGTTTTGTTTCTTCTTTTACTCTTGTTGGGAATACTTTTTCTAATGGTTCTTCCCATATTTTTATTAAGTTATCTAATTCAAATGTTATTTCTTCATTTACAATAATTTTTTCTTCATCAATTGTTTCACCAATTTGCTCTAATTTTTCTTCCTCTATGTCTCCATCTACTTCAATTACAAATGAGCCATAATATGGATAGAATAAATCCTCTTTAGTAGATAATTTACATCCTATTTTATTTCCCATTGAACTTTTTGTAATAACATCTGCAATTCCACCATTTTTAATTGTACTAGCTGATAATACTTTTCCACTTTCAATCAATTTATGTATTATTTCATAGTTTTCTTTTAAGTCATCAAAGTCAATAACGTCTTCTTGTCCCATTTTTGTTTTTAAAAGCATTATTTTATTTCCTGATTTTTTAAATTCATTTGATACTACTTTTTCTGTATCAACATCCCCAATGCAGAATGATACTAGAGTTGGTGGTACATCTAATTCGTTATATGAACCTGACATACTATCTTTACCACCAATTGCACCTATACATAATTGTTTTTGTGCATAATATGCACCAAGTAAAGCTTCAAATGGCTTTCCCCATCTTACTGGATCATCTTTTAATTTTTCAAAGTATTCTTGCAAAGTTAAATATGCCTTTTTATATTCTCCACCAATTGCTACATATTTTGATACAGATTCTACAACAGCATAAATAGCAGCATGGAAAGGACTCCATACACCAATATATGGATTATATCCAAATGTCATAATTGTTCCTGTATTTGTATATCCTTTTAATGTTGGAATTCTTGCTACCATTCCTTGTGTTGGAGTTAATTGATATTTTCCTCCAAATGGCATAAATACTGTATTTGCTCCTATTGTACTATCAAATCTTTCTACTAAGCCTTTTTGTGAACAACAATTTAAATCAGAAATTGTTTCTTCCCATTTTGTTTTAATATCTTTTATTTCTTCTTTTTTGAAATATGATTTTTCTTCATCTGGCTTTTCTACCTTGACTTGCGCATTTTTTACATCTCCATTTGTGTTTAAGAATTCTCTTGATAAGTCAACAATTGCTTTTCCTCTCCAATACATTTTTATACGAGGTTCTTCTACTACTTTTGCTACAATAGTTGCTTCTATATTTTCAGTTTCTGCTAATTCTATAAATTTATCTACATCTTCTTTTGCTACAACTACCGCCATTCTTTCTTGTGATTCTGATATTGCAAGTTCTGTACCATCTAAGCCTTCATATTTTTTAGGTACTTTGTCTAGGTCAATTATTAGTCCATCTGCTAATTCTCCTATTGCAACAGATACTCCTCCTGCTCCAAAGTCATTACATCTTTTTATCATTTTTGTAGCTTCTGGATTTCTAAATAGTCTTTGTATTTTTCTTTCTTCTGGAGCATTTCCTTTTTGTACTTCTGCCCCACAAGTTGTTAGTGATTCACTTGTATGTGCTTTTGAAGAGCCTGTTGCTCCTCCACATCCATCTCTACCTGTTTTTCCACCTAATAGGATAATAATGTCACTTGGGATTGGTCTTTTTCTAACAACATTTTCTTTTGGTGCAGCTCCTACTAATGCACCAATTTCTAATCTTTTTGCAACATATCTTGGATGATATAGCTCTACTACTTGTCCGTGTTGCTAAACCTATTTGATTTCCATATGAGCTATATCCTCTTGCAGCTTCATTTGTTAATTTTCTTTGTGGCAATTTATTTGGAAGTGTTTCTGCAACTGTTTTTCTTGGATCTCCACATCCTGTTACTCTCATTGCCTGATATACATATACTCTTCCTGATAATGGGTCACGAATTGCTCCACCTAAACAAGTTGCAGCTCCACCAAATGGTTCTATTTCTGTTGGATGGTTATGTGTTTCATTTTTAAACATTATTAAATATTCTTCTGGTTTTCCGTCAACTAAAATTTCTGCCTTAAAACTACAAGCATTTATTTCTTCTGATTCGTCTAAATTAGTTAAATATCCTGCTTTTTTTAATTCTTTTACTGCAATTGTTGCAATATCCATTAAACAAATATCTTTTGCCTTGCGATTTTCATATATCATATTTCTGCCCTTTAGGTATTGCTCATATATATTTTTTAATAGGTCCCATTTAATGTCTAATATTTCTAATTTTGTTAAAAATGTTGTATGTCTACAATGGTCTGACCAATATGTATCAATCATTTTCATTTCAGTCATAGTTGGGTCTCTTTTTTCTGTGTCACGGAAATATGCTTGGCAGAATTTTAAATCTGCTAAGTCCATAGCAAATCCATATTTTTTATAGAATTTTTCTGCATCTTCATCTGTCATAGTTGTAAATCCTTCTATAATTGCTACATCTTCTGGTTCTTCCATTTTTTGTTCTAGATTTTCAGGTTTTTCTAGGTTGCATTCTCTAGAATCTACTGGATTTATAATATATTTTTTTATTCTTTCAACGTCTTCTTTTGATAAAATTCCTTGTAATATATATATTTTTGCAGATTTAGCAATTGGTCTATTTCCATCTGCTACAATTTGTAAACATTCTTCTAATGAATTTGCTCTTTGGTCAAATTGTCCAGGTAAAAATTCAACTCCAAATATGTTATCTTTTTCTGAAAAAGGATATGTTTCTTCATATGTCTCATCTACTTGTGGTTCTGAAAAAATAGTATATTTAGCCTTTTTGAAATTTTCTTCTGTCATACCTGTTACATCATATCTGTTTAGTATTATGATATTTTCTAGTTGTTTAATTAACAAGTTTTCTTTTATATCTGATAGTAAACCTTTTGCTTCAACATCAAATCCTGTTTTCTTTTTTACATAGATTCTTTTTACTTCCATAGACTTCCTCCTACATAATATTTATCTCTTTATTTCCTTCTACAACTTCTCCAATTTCATATGCTTTTTCTCCATATGAATTTAAAATTTTAATTGTACTATCTGCATCTTCTTTTTTTACAATAATTGCCATTCCAATTCCCATATTAAATGTGTTATACATATCTCTTTCAGGAATATTTCCTGTTTTCTGAATTAGATTAAATATTGGTAATATTGGATATGAATTTTTATAAATATTTAAAGCTACACCCTCTCTTAGCATACGTGGCATATTTTCATAAAATCCACCACCTGTAATATGTGATATCCCTTTAACTTGTATTTTATCCAATATTTCTAAAACTGGTTTTACATATATTCTTGTAGGTGTTAATAAACATTCTCCTAAAGTCATTTCAAGTTCTTCGTAATATTTATTTACTGTTTCTTCATTTATATTGAAAATTTTTCTTACTAATGAAAATCCATTTGAATGAACACCTGATGATGCAATACCTATTACTTTGTCTCCTATTTCAATAGTATTACTGTCTATAATTTTTTCTTTGTCAACAATTCCAACATTAAATCCTGCTAAATCATATTCTCCTTCTTGATAAAATCCTGGCATTTCTGCAGTTTCTCCACCTATTAAGCTACACCCTGCTAAATTGCATCCGTCTGCAACACCTTTTACAATAGTTGCTACAACTTCTGGTACATTTTTTCCTAGTGCCATATAGTCTAAGAAAAATAGTGGCTTTGCCCCACAACATATAACATCATTAACACACATTGCTACACAGTCTTGCCCTATGGTATCATGTTTGTTCATCAAAAAAGCCAATTTTAATTTGGTACCTACTCCATCTGTACCTGAAACTAAAATTGGTTCTTTCATTCCATTAATATCTGGTGCGAAAAGTCCACCAAACCCGCCTAGGTCTGATATGACTGATTTATTGTATGTGCTTCTTACTGCTTCTTTCATTAGTTCTACTGATTTGTATCCTGCTGTTACGTCTACTCCTGCTTGTTTGTAGCTTTCGCTAAAACTTTTTTCCATAATTTTTTCATCCTTTCTTTTAAAATGAAATGCATATTTATTATATTATATTTTTCGACGATAAGCAAGATTTTTTTATCTTTATTTTTATTTTTTCTTGATTTTATACATTGCTTGTAGCTACTTTTAATATATCTTCATTAGTTTTTTCTGTTTCATTTTTTTCTTCTTCTCTAGAAATTATGTTTTTTGTGCTTAATTTTTCAGTTACTACATCACATATTTCTATATCTTGTGTTAAAGAATCATTAGCTTCTGAAATTATAACATTTTGTGTTAATTTTGGTATAGAAACTAATAAGTCCTCATCATATTTACTTATACATTTTTCATTTTGTTGAATTAATAGTCTTATCATTATTGCTTTATCTGCTACATTTATACTTGCATTTTTACATTCTTCAATTTTTCTTTCAATTCTTTCTTCTAATGCTAATAATTGTAATTTTTCCTCTATTTGATTAAAATTTTTTTGCTCTGATTTTCTTTCTTTTTGTCCATTATTTATCTGTCCTTTTATTATTTCTAATGCAATTATTTGGCATTGAATATTTGAATATTCTTCTTTTAAATTTTGTAGCATTTTTTCTAAAGTTTTAGTATTTGATTTTGCTTCATCTCTAATTTCTTCTACTTTTGTCTTTAATTCTTCAATACTTTTTAATATTTCTGTTCTTTTATCACCAATAGTTGTCTTTTTAGATGTACTTTTAAATTTTGCAAATGCTGCTAATGGTGTTTCTTTAAATTGTTGTATAAAGCTTTTTTCTGATGTTTTTCTAAGTTTTGTATTTTCATCAATTTTAACCATTATTTCAACAAACATATTCTCAGCATCTGTGTTATGTTTTTGTATCATATCAAGTAATTCGTTTAATTCTTGATGTATATCGTCTGGTGTTTTTCCACCCAATTTGTTTATAGTTTCTGGATTTGATAAGTCTATTTGTTCTATATATTTTTCTACCATTGCCTTTTCCATTAAAGATAGTTCTTCATAATCTGGAATTTTACTTGATAGCGATTTTATTTCTTCTTTAACTCGTTCTTTTAAATCTATCTTCATTTGTTTTTGAAAATTTAATTCTTTCATTTTAAAATTCACTCCCGTTCCATTTTTATATTTGGAGTATATCACACTTTTTATGTTTTGTAAATACTTTATGTTTATTTTTTGTGTAAATAAAAAGGACCTCTTTTAGAGTTCCTTTTCTATTTTCTATTCTGTTCTTAATGCTTCTACTGGGTCTTTTTTGCTTGCCATTTTTGAAGGAATAAGTCCTGCAATAATTGTTAATACCATACTAATTACTACTAAAATAACTCCTGCAACTGGTGGCACCATTGCGTGTACCATAACATTTGTTACTTTATATATAATACTGTTTATCGGTATTGTTAATAGTACAGTTATTCCAATTCCAAGCAAGCCTGATATAAGTCCAATTATAAAAGTTTCTGCTTTAAATACTCTTGAAACATCTTTTTTAGATGCACCAATTGCCCTTAATATTCCTATTTCTTTTGTTCTTTCTAGTACAGAAATATATGTTATTATTCCAATCATTATACTAGAAACAATTAATGATATAGCAACAAATGCAATCAATACATAACTAATTGTATTTATAATCTGACTAACAGATTTCATCATAACCCCAATAACATCTGTATAGTTAATTACATTTTCCTCTTTACCTTCATCTCTTTGTTTTGTGTTATAGTTTTCAATTTCAGTTGTAATAACATCTTTTGATTCAAAATCTTTTGGATATATGCTAATAGTTGTTGGTGTAGTTAAATCTATAGCACTAAGTTTTTCTAAATTTTTCTCATAGCTTGAATCTTGATTTTGTGTATAGTTTTCCATCATTTTAGCAATTTCTTCTGCACTTAATTTACTCATAGCAAGTTTTTGTTCTTCTGTTAATTGGTTATAGTTAAAGTTTTGGTTTTCTTCTTCTGTTGGGAATTTTAGTCCTGAAAAAATGTTTAATTCTGGATTATCTTTTTGTTCTTTTACAATTTCTTGTTCATTTGATTTATTTATTACATATTCTTTTAAGTCTTTAGTATAACCTACCATTCCTTGTAAATTTGTTGCTACACTTTGGTCATTTTGCTTTATAATACCAACTATTTTAATACTCTCTGCATTTTGTATTTTTTCTTTCAAATATTCTTCATTATCACTTTTATCTAGCCATATTCCATTTTGTTTTTCATAATAATCTGTATTTAAAACTAACTTATATGATAAATTTAATAAGTCTTCATAAGTGTAAGTTGTTTGTTCCTCATCTTCTACTGTTTCACCTTTTTGAATTGCTTGCCATTTTTTCTTTAATTCTTCTTGATCTTTTAAACCTAGAGAGTATAAAGTATAGTCACTAATTTCATTGTCTTTTCCTACAATTAAAACTACTTCATTATATTTTTCTGGCCAAGTTCCTGCTATTAAGTCATATTGTGAATGTACTAATTCTTCATTGTCTAAAAGTTCTGTCCACACATCTGTATTTGATACCATTACAGAGCTACTTCCCATCATATCTGCCCACTGATTATTAGCCTGTGCCTCCATAATGTCTCCCATTCCCATAGCATTCATAACTGTACTTGGATTAACTTTTACAATTCCATCAGTTGTATCTTCTTTGTATAAATTGATATTTAAAGCATATCCATACTTAATTGCATTACTATTTTCTTTTATAGGGTTATTTTCTTCTTCTAAATATTTTTTCAATTCTGTTAGGTTATTATTTTCTCTCTTGTTAGAAAGTGTAGCTATCATTTTGTTCATAATATCTGCTGAGCGAATTTTTCCTTCTTCAGATTCTCCGTCTGATTCTAATTCTCCCATCATAACTTCCATCATACTAGCCATATCTATTGTTGATTTTTCAATAGTAATCGGATAAGATGATAATGTATCTTCTTCTACTTTTCGAATATAATTATTAACCCCTGTTGAGATTGCCAAAATTAAAGCAATACCAATAATTCCAATACTTCCAGCAAATGAAGTTAATATTGTTCTTCCTTTTTTTGTCATTAAATTATTTAAGCTCAAACGTAATGCAGTAAAGAATTTCATAACTGTTCTACCAGTTTTTGCTTGACTAGTTTCGTCTTTTTCATCTTCTTTAGTATATGGATTTGAGTCATCTGTTATTTTTCCATCTAAGATTTTAACAACTCTAGTTGAATATTTTTCTGCTAGCTCTGGGTTATGTGTTACCATAATAATTAGTTTATCTTTTGATATTTCTTTTAATATCTCCATAATTTGTGTACTTGTATGTGTGTCCAATGCTCCTGTTGGTTCATCTGCTAAGATAATATCTGGATTGTTTACTAATGCTCTTGCAATTGCTACTCTCTGCATTTGTCCACCTGATAATTGATTAGGTTTTTTATTAATTTGCTCTTTTAGTCCTACATCTTCTAATGCTTTTATTGCTCTTTCTTTTCTTTCTTTTCGTGATACTCCAGAAATAGTAAGTGCTAGTTCTACATTTGCAAGTACTGTTTGGTGCGGAATTAAGTTATAGCTTTGGAATACAAAACCAATAGAGTAATTACGATATGCATCCCAATCTTTATCCTTAAATTGCTTTGTGGATTTATTATTGATAATCAAGTCTCCTTTTGTATATCTGTCTAAACCACCTATAATATTTAATAATGTTGTTTTTCCTCCTCCACTTTGTCCTAGAATTGATACAAATTCACTTTTTCTGAATTCTATGTTAATTCCTTTTAAAGCGTGTACAATGCTATCTCCTGCGATATAGTCTTTAGTTATATTCTTTAGCTTTAACATTACATTCCTCCTTGTTTATATTATAATATGTTTTTAATTTTTTGAATAACATAGTGGCTACCTCCACTACTATTATCTTGTACATTTTCTACCATACCAATTATAAGTAAGTCTCCACCTTTTCTATTTGTTGTAAAACAATCAAACCATCCTAATGTTCCACTTTCTTTGTCGTCATTTGATTGTTTTAATTCTGCTGTACCTGTTTTTCCTGCAATTTCTAATCCATTTATTTTCATATCACTAGCTGTTCCACTTGGATTCTCTACTACTTGAATAAGTGCATTTTTTATAGTGGCTGATGCTTCTTTTGAAAAAGCATTTTCATTTACATATTCTACTTTTTCATTTTCATACAATAAATATGGTTTTACCATTTTTCCTTCATTGGCAAAAGCTGAATAAATAGATGCCATATGTATTGGATTTACTAGCAAGTCTCCTTGACCATATCCTGTATCTGCCAATTTAATTTCTCTTTCAATTGTTTCTCCATTTGAAAATTGAGATTTTCTTGCAGATAAAGGAAAATCCATTTCTTTTTGGAAGCCTAATTTTTTTAGTCCTTCTACATATTTATCTTTTCCAATATTTAATGCTGCTTGTGCAAAAAAGATATTGTCTGAATGAATTAGTGCATTTGTTACGTTCTTGCTTCCTGAATATGCAGTTAGAGTAGTTACATGATAATCTCCCCAACTATTATCTTTTTGCCAACTCAAATTATTATATGAATAAGTTGTATTTTCGTTAATAATATTATTTGTCAAACCAATTCCTGCTGTTATTGGTTTAAATGTTGAACCTGGGCAATAACTTTGTAAGAATCGAGTATATAGTGGCTTTGCTGTATCATTATTTAATTCCTCCCACTCTTTATTTGTTAGTCCAACTACAAAATCATTTGCATCAAATGTTGGTGTGCTAACTAGAGCTAGCATTTCTCCTGTTTCTGGATTCATGATTACAAAAAAGCCTTTGTCTTTTTCTAGTTCTTTATATGCTTGTTTTTGTATATCCATATCAATTGTTAATTTGATATCTTTTCCATCTTTTTTATCTTGTTTTGCAATTTCATATGTTCTATTTCCATTTTCGTCTACAATATATATTTCTACACCATCAATTCCCCTTATTTCTTCTTCATAAGCTGCTTCAATTCCTGATTTTCCAATAACACTATTACTATTATATCCTTGCCCTGCTTTTTGCTCTAAAATCTCTTGGCTAACTGCTTGAACATATCCTGTAATATGTGCTGCTTCTTTACCATATGGATATACTCTTCCATCAATAGAATTTATCATTACTCCTGGGATGTTTAATAATTGTTCTTTTAATTCTGTTGCATTCATTGCTACTTTCTTTATTGGCACAAATGTATCATCTTTTACGTAAGATGCTTGTAATTGTGTATTTATATATTCTTCTGATACACCTGTTAATTTTGAAATTTGAGCAATGTTATTTTCTCTATTTTCTCCTAATTTTCCTGGTACAATTCCAACAGAAGAAATCTTACCATCTTCTGCTAAAGGAACTCCATTTCTATCTGTAATTTTTCCTCTTGTCGCTTTAATCGTAGAAACTCTCACTTTATCTGTTTCACGCAATTGTGGGAAAATTTGGCTTGATGCCCATTCTATTTTATATGTCTTATCTTCTTTTTTTAATGTTGTTATTTTTTCTAATGTTACTTCTCCTGCTCCAGTTGACATTGTTTGTGTATATGAAATTTTAGTGCTATCATTTTCTTTTGTTACTTCTTTTATTTCATTTTTTATATCTACTGCATCAATTCCTTCGTAAATATTTTTATTTCTAGTTATAAAATCTTCTTGTGAAATTTTTTGTTGTGATTCTTTTGTTATTTGCTGATACATTTCTTCATAATTTTTTTCATTTAATAAAGCGACATATTTATTTAATATGTCTTGTGGTTTTTCTTGAGAATTTAAGTTCAAAAAAATAATTGCTACAACTGCTATAATGATAATAAGTATAAAAAATACTACTAATTTTTTGTTCATATACATATCCCCCTTATATTACGCATATAATATATCATTTTAGCTATATTTTATCAATAAAATTCACAAAAATTTCATAAAACTTCTACTTTCTTTTTTTATGATGTTTTCCGTAGTTTGACATTAACTTAATAAAAATATCTTCTGTAAGTCTTGAAATATAGGCTTAAAATTTTGTCAACTTT
>CANQWU010000019.1 GCA_947627605.1 uncultured Clostridia bacterium | reverse complement strand
GATATTGTTGGGTTTGTTGTTTCTATTTTATCTACTACACATGATTTTGATGCTGATACATTTCCACATGCATCTTTCACCCATACATACCATGTCTTAGCTGAATAGCTATATCCTGTATACCATGGTCCACTTCCTTCAATACTTGTCCAACCAGAGTCTGTTGCAGAAGGCGCTGTATTTGAATCTTTTACCATCCAGCCATTTATTGCGCTTGTTACTGTTCCTGTATCTGATGCTGTTATCTTAATTCTCTTATTTCCATTTTTCCATGTTGTTGGATCTTGAACTACTGCTGATATTGTTGGCTTTGCTTTATCTATGTTATTTATGGTTAAAGATGCCTCAAAAGACTGTCCTTGCTTATCTGAGTCGTATTGGCGCGCATAAACGGTCGTACCCTCCGTAAAGCATTTACTTTTTTTAAAAAATTCCATTTGTATTTTTTCTTTATATTTATCAAAATTTAGATTATCTCCTCATTATTTAGGATTTTATGTTACCTTTTTATTCCATAATTTTTATATTTTTCATTACAAAAAAAATGGTATTTTTTAATTTACCATTTTTTCATAAAAACTATAGGTTTATATAACAATTTTTAATATTTGTGCTACACTCCAAGCTTGTGATATAGTACCTTTTGGAAGGAATGGTTTATTTGAATCATAAATTTCTGCAATACTACCTATACAACCCCTTTGCGAAAGTTCTTTTGAAAATGTTTCTATAACAGACTTTTTTAAATCATCTATTTTCTTTTTTAATATATCTTTTTCTTTTTTGTTTTTCTGCGCCTTCTCCATATTTTTCAAACTATCAAAATATAGACCCAATAGCCAAGGCCATGTAATTCCTTGATGATATTTACTATCCCTTTCTTGAGGTGTTCCTTCATAAGTTGCTACAAATCCTTTTTCTCCTTTTGCTAATGTTTGCAATCCATATGGGTTTAATAATTTTTTTTCTACAGTTTGAATTACATTTTCGGCTACTTCAGAATTCAAGTCAATGATTGGATATGTTAAGCTTAAACTGAATAATTGGTTTGGTCTAATTTTACTATCTCCTAGTACATCATATAGGCATTTTCTACGAGGATTATAAAATTTATCTTCGAAAGTGTTTTTTGTTGCCTGAGCCTGCATTCCATATCGTTTTGCTTCTGCAGTTTTCTTGAATTTTTTGCATAAGCCTTCCATAATTTTTAAACTATTATACCACATTGCATTAATTTCCACTGCTTTTCCATTTCTTGGTGTTACAGCAAAGTCTCCTATTTTTGCATCCATCCATGTATTTTGTGTGGTTTCTGTTCCAGACACAATTAAATTATCTGTATCTAAATAAATATTATTGTTATCAACATCAATACCATTAATATAGTTGCCAATAATATTTTCTAGCTTTTCAAATATTTCTTCTCTAATAAAATCTATATCTCCTGTATATTCTATATATTTTTGAACTTGTTCAAACAATAATAAAGAAGCATCTACACTATTATATAGTGGTCGATTGTCGAAACCAGAATATCCATTTGGAACTAATCCAAATTTAATATCTCTTACCATTGTTAGTAAAACTTCTTTTGCTATATCAAATCTCTTTGTTTTTAATAGTAGTCCTTCAAAAGCAATTAAACTATCTCTTCCCCAGTCAAGAAACCAATGATATCCTGCTATAATTGTATGTAATCTAAATGTTGGTCTATATGCAATAAAGCTGTCTGTTGCAATAACTAAATCTTTAATAAATTCCTTTTTTTCTTCATCTTTTATGTTATCAACTAGACCTGTTTTTTTAATAATAGTTTGAAGTCTTCTTTTTTCCTTTTGAATCATCTTTTCAACATCAATTTCATCTATGTTTTCCTCAAATGAACATACAAATGAGATTTCCTTACAAGTATCTTTTGGAATTTCTACTTCGTATCTTCCAGCAACAATATGATTTTCTTCTGGATAAAATCCTCTTTTTTGTTCTTCTATATAAAACATATGAGAAAAAATATCATTGCAATGCTCAATATAAATTCCATCAGATATATTCATATATATAGGAAATTGTATCATATTATCTATAACAACTCTAACTTTTTTGTTTTTTACTTGTTGCTTTATTTCAAATTCATGGTTAGTACTCATTGTATGAAAATCCCTAAAATTCATAATTGGTGCCAAAGTTAATTTTACTGGTTGGTCTCCTGTTTTTATTTTATATTGCACACCTACAATATCTTTTCCATATTCCATGCAAATTGTCTTAGTTATTTTCACATCTTCCACACAATATGTGAAAATAGGAAAATATTCTTTTTCGAAACTAGTTTGATATTCATATCCTTTTGAAATATGATTTTCACACATGTTAGAAAAAATATCATATTTCCTATCTTCAATTTGTATACTTTCATCTAATTTAGACAAAATAAGGTATCTTCTTGCTGGTGGCGTTAATGGTGCAATCAATAGCCCATGATATTTCCTTGTATTAATGCCAATACTTGTAGAACTTGCAAATCCACCAATTCCATTTGTTATTATCCATTCTTTCTCTAATCCTTTCTCCAATGTAAGTTCTTCCTTTGTATATTTCATAAAATTTTTCCTTTCTCTCTATATTTATTATTATCAATTACTTTCCAAATTTACTTTTTTCTAACTGTTTTTTCATTTCCTCTCTTTGTTTTTCTAATGATTTTTTCTTTTTAATAGCTTTTTGATCTGCTTCTTTAATAGATGCTATCCTATCACTATACTTACTACTAAATTTGCTCTTTCCCTTTTTTAATTTTTCTTCTGGTTTTTTACTATTTCTTTTTTCTTTTTTCTTCATTTGCTTTTGAACTTTTTGAATACGCTTATCTTCCCTCAATTTATTATTTAGCATCATATACTGAGGATCATTTTGCTTATCTTGATATTTTAAATCATCACAAATAAGTTCAATAATGGAAGAAGCAACTAAAGCAGGATCATGTCTAATATAACCATCTGTTACCTTTGCTAATTCTCTTTGCAAAAAAGTAATTCCCTTAACTTTATCTATATTTTGTTCAACCAAATCTTGTCCTTCTGTATTGTATTTCTTTATCATTTCAGGTACAATTTCACCTGTATCATAAATACAATAATCAATAACTCCTTTTCCACAATGTTCCTCAATAGCATTTATATGATCTGCAATTGTATAATTATCTGTTTGTCCCGGTTCTGTCATAATATTACTAATATATATTTTTATTGATGCTGATTCTTTTATAGCTTTTGCTACTCCATAAATTAATAAGTTTGGAATTACATTTGTATACAAGCTTCCTGGTCCAATGATAATACAATCAGCTTTTTTAATAGCTTCAATAACCCCTGGTGCTGGTCTACAATTTGAAGGATTTAAATAAATACGGTTGATTTTTGTAACTTTATCATATACAACTTCTGGAAGTTTTGATTTTTCTTTCACAACATATCCATTATCAAGTTCTGCTTCAATATTCATTCTATCTAATGTAACAGGAATTACCTTTCCCACAATATTTAAAATATCGTTACTTTCCATTATAGCTCTTGAAAAATCATGACTCACTTGATCCATTGCTGAAAAATATATATCTGCAAATGATAGCCCTCTTAATTTTCCAGTTTCAAAATTATAGTTTAATAACTTTTTCATAGTATCTTCTTGATTAGCTAAAGCAATTATACTATCTTTAATGTCTCCTAGTGGCATTGTTCCTAATTCTTTTCTGGAATTAGAAATTTGTTCTCCATAATCAGAAACACTAACTATTGCTGTCAAATTATTGGTATATTTTTTTAATCCTGATAATACTGTATTTAGTCCTGTTCCTCCTCCAATTACAACAATATTTGGTCCTTGATCATATACAGTTTTGTTAAAAATTAAAGATTTAACATTGACATTTTTCTTATCTTCCATTCTTTCATCAGTAGATTCTACTAATACTTCTAAAGTTCTTTTGTTTAATCCTACTAAGCCTATTACAATTGCTAAAAATCCAATAACAAATGCAATAATAATTTTTCCTAACCCATCAAATGTAAATGACATATCATTTGAAACTAATATTTTTGCAATGCCATAACAAGCTAATATAATACCTACTACAATTAAAAACATCCATCTTTTCATTTTTGAACTTGATTGAAACCATTTAAAAAATCCTTTCATATTTGCTCTTTCCTTTCTAAAGTAATTACTCCCCTATTATTTCTATTTCTAATTGGATTTTTTCTCCACTTTTTTCATAAACTGTTTTTTGCACAAATTTAATTAATTCTTGTATGTCTTTTGATGTAGCATCTCCTTTATTTACAATAAATCCAGCATGTTTTTCTGAAACTTGTGCTCCTCCAATTTCATATCCTTTTAATCCTGCCTCATCTATAAGTTTAGCCGTAACATATGTGTTTCCTCGTTTAAAAGTACTCCCTGCACTTGCATATTCTATAGGTTGCTTTTCTTTGCGCAAATTCATGTATTCATTCATTTTACTCTTTATATCATCTGTATTTCCAAAATTTAAAATAAACTCTGCTTCTATAATAATAGCTTTATTAGTAGAAAAAATACTATTTCTATAACTTAAATTTAGTTTGTCTTTTGCCCATATTTCTATTTTTCCATCTTCAGTTATAACTTTAACACATTTTAGTATATCTTTTATTTCTTTTCCATAAGCACCTGCATTCATTTTAATAGCTCCACCTATTGTACCTGGAATACCTGCTAATTCCTCAAATCCAGTAATACCTTGTTTGCATAAGCTATATGCTACCTCTGAAATTTTATTTCCTGCTCCCAATATTACATTTTTTTGTCCATTTTCTAAATTTCTAACTTCTTGTTTTTTTATATCTATTTGAATAACAATTCCTCTAATTCCTTTATCTGTTACTAAAACATTGCTTCCATTTCCTAATATAAACATTGGTATTTGATATTTAGTTGCAAATTGTTTTATTTCTAGTAATTCTTCTTCGCTTTGTATCTTTATATAAATATCTGCTGGTCCACCCACTTTAAAACTAATATGATTTTTCATTGGTTCTTCATATTTTATTCTATCCTTTGGTATATGCAAATTTGCATTTTCTATTAATTTTTGAATCTGCACTATTATGCATCCCCTCCCGAATAAACAAATTATATTATTTTCCAGTTATTCCTAATATATCATTTTTTTAGGATAAATACAAGTAAAAAATTTAATTTTTAAACTTCACCTATATTTTTTATCTTTTAACCCTCATAAATTCTTATTTTTTAGTGATATAATAGCACTTTTTCTCATAAAACTCTTTATTTTTACATAAAAATGTAGTATAATAGAAGTGTAGTAAGTTTCCGGGAGGTTTTTAATATGTGGCAATATTGGTTAATCGCTGCAGGTGTATTTTTTATAGGCGAAATATTAACAGTAGGTTTTTTAGTATTTTGGTTAGGTATAGCAAGTCTTATTGCAATGGTTGTAAGTTTCTTTACATCTAATATAATTATCCAAATGACAGTATTTATTATATCTTCTGTTATACTTATTTTATCAACAAAACCTTTTGTTAAAAAATTCATGGAAAAAGAAACCTTAATTACAAACGCTTTTTCTTTAGTTGGAAAAAAAGCACTTGTAATTCAAGAAATTGATACTGTAAAAGGTACTGGTCAAATCAAAGTTGGAGGAGAAACCTGGTCTGCTACATGTGAAGAAGATGCTGTTATTTCAGTTAATACAGAAGTAAAAATTTTAAAAATTGAAGGTGTAAAAGCTATTGTGCAACCAATAAAAGAAGTTGCAAAACAAAATTAGTTATTTATATTTATATATATAAATATATAAAAGGAGGTTGAAATTATGGGATTTTTATTAGTTCTACTTGTTATTATTTTGATAATTGCATTTAGCTCTATCAAAATCGTAAAACAAGCTGAGGTATACATTATTGAAAGGTTAGGTAAATTTTATAAAGTCGCTGATGCAGGTCTTACTGTAATCATTCCTTTCTTTGATCATGTTAGAAGTGTTGTTAGTTTAAAACAACAAACCATGGATGTACCACCTCAAGGAGTTATCACAAAAGATAATGTTACAATAACAATTGATACAGTTGTATTCTATCAAATAACAGATCCAGCAAAAGCAGTATATGAAATTCAAAATTTAAAGAAAGGTATTGAATACCTAGCTATTACAACAATTCGTGATATAATTGGTAAAATGGATTTAGACGAGACATTCAGTTCTCGTGATGGTATTAATACACAATTAAGAGTAGTTCTTGATGAAGCAACAGATAAATGGGGATGTAAAGTAGACAGAGTAGAAATAAAAGATATTACTCCACCTGCTGATATCCGTGATGCAATGGAAAAAGAAATGAATGCTGAAAGAAATAAAAGAGCATTAATTCTTGAATCCGAAGCTCAAAGACAATCTGCTATTACTATTGCAGAAGGTAGAAAACAAGCTGCTATCTTAGATGCAGAAGCTGATAGAGAGTCTCAAATAAGAAGAGCTGCCGGTGAAGCTCAAGCTATTAAAGAAGTTGCAGAAGCAAAGGCTAAAGAGATTGAAATGGTTTATAATGCAATGAAAAATGCTAACCCAAATGATAAACTTATTCAATTAAAATCTTTAGAAGCTTTACAAGAAGTTGCAAAAGGTGATGCAAATAAAGTATTTATTCCTTTTGAAGCAACAAAAGCTCTTGCTAGTTTAGGTGCTGTAAAAGAAGTTTTAACTGACAAAAAAGATTCTAAAAAAGAATAATTAATTTATATAAAAAATCCAGTGAATCACTGGATTTTTTTTATTACATCTTATCTGGCATTTCAATACCTAATAAATTTGCTCCTGCATTTAATACTTTTCCTACCGCATATGTTAAATATATTCTGCTATTTCTTATTTCAGTATCTTCTACCATAATTTTATTTTCATTATAGAAAGCGCTATAAGCTTTTGATAATTCTATCAAATAACGTGATAAAATTGAAGGCTCATTTTTTTCTGTCACTTGCTCTAAAGTATCTGTAAAATTATATAATAATTTTATAATATTTTGTGAATAAATATCTTGTAATAATTCTGCTCTTACATCTTCTACTTCTACATTTCCTGTCTTTTCTAATACACTTTGTGTACGTACATAAGTATATTGAATATATGGACCTGTTTCTCCTTGAAAATTTAATATTTGATTCCAATCAAATATCTCATCTTTAATGCGACTATTAGCCAAATCGTTAAATATAACTGCACCAATTCCGACTTTTTTGCTAACCTCGTCTTTGTTTGGCAAGCTCGGATTTTTCTGTTCTATTATTTCTTTAGCTCTTGATATAGCTTCCCCAAGTAAGTCCTCTAATTTTACAATATTTCCTTCTCTTGTAGACATTTTTCCTGTTGGCAATAATACCATTCCAAATGGTACATGCTCTAATCCTTTTATATATTTTTCGTCTAGTCCTAATAATTTTGCTACTTCAAAAACTTGTTTGAAGTGTAATACTTGTTCATATGAAGTAACATACAAAGCTTTATCAAAATCATAATTTCTTGCTCTATATAATATAGCGGCTAAATCTCTTGTTGCATATGTTGTTGAACCATTCGTTTTTTCAATTATACAAGGTGTATTTATACCTTTATCTTCTAAATTAATAATTCTCGCGCCTTGTGATTCAGTCAACTTTCCTGTTTTTTCAAGTATATTTATAACTTCTGGCATTTTGTCAGAATAAAATGCCTCTCCATTCCAAGAATCAAATTTGCTTCCCAATAAATCATACACTTTTTGAAATTCTTTTAAGCTTAATTCTCTAAACCTTGTCCACAAAGAAACACAATATTCGTCTCCATCTTCTAATTTTTTGAAATTGTCACGGCAGGCTTGCAAAACATTTTCATCTTCTTTGCATAATTGATTTATTCTAATATATATCTTTGTTAATTCTTCAATAGGAGATTTATCAATATCATATTCTTCTCCCCACAACTTATATCCTTCAATCAATTTTCCAAACTGTGTCCCATAATCTCCCAAGTGGTTTATTCCAATAACATTATATCCTAAATATTTATATATGTTATATAATGCTGCACCTATTACTGTTGAACGTAAGTGTCCAATGTGAAATGGTTTTGCTATATTAGGTGCTGAATAGTCTATTACAATATTTTTTCCTTCTCCTATTTCACTTGCACCATATTGAGGATGTTTTTCAATTTCATTTAATACTTCTTCAGTTAATTTAGTTGCTGAAATATAGAAATTTAAATATCCTCCTATTATTTCTATTTTATCAACAAATTCTTCATTTATTTCAATCTTTTCTTTTAGTTCTTGTGCTATAACTGGAGGAGCTTTTTTTAGTTCCTTAGCAAGTCTAAAGCAAGGAAATGCATAATCTCCATTTTTAACATCTTTTGGTATTTCTATATATTCTTTTAATTCTTTTGCATCGATTTCTACTGCTTTTGAAATCATTTTTGCTATTTCTTGCTTGAAATCTATCACTTCTATCCATCCTTTCGACTATTTATATAGTTCCATGAATCTTTACACATATCTTCCAATGTTTTTGTTGCTTCCCATCCTAATTCTTCTTTTGCCTTTTTAGGATCAGCATAGCATATTGCAATATCTCCTTGCCTTCTTGGTGCTATTTTATATGGTACTTTTTTTCCTGTTGCTTTTTCAAAAGCATTTACCATATCTAAAACACTATATCCTGTTCCTGTTCCTAAGTTATATATATATAATCCTTTTTGTTCCTTTTCTAATTTTTCTAATGCTAATACATGCCCTTTTGCTAAATCTACTACGTGAATATAGTCTCTTACACCTGTTCCGTCAGGAGTATTATAGTCATTTCCAAAAACAGATAATTGTTCTAATTTACCTGCCGCTACTCTTACAATATATGGCATTAAATTATTTGGAATTCCTTGAGGTTCTTCTCCAATTCTTCCACTTTCATGTGCTCCTACTGGATTAAAATATCTTAAAATGCATATATCCCAATTATTATCAGATGCATATGTATCTTTTAAAATTTGCTCAATAAATAATTTTGTAGTACCATATGGATTTGTAGTTCCACCTGTTTTGCAATTTTCTGTAATAGGTATAATTTCTGGATCGCCATATACAGTGGCTGATGAGCTAAATATGAATTTATTTACTCCATATTTTTTCATTGTTTCTAATAAAGCAACTGCTCCACCAATATTATTGTCATAATATTCTAATGGTTTTTCAACAGATTCTCCTACTGCTTTAAATCCTGCAAAATTGATAACTGCATCAATCTTGTTTTCTTGGAATACTTTTTCTAATTTTTCTTTATCTCTGTAATCCATTTCATATGCCTTAAAGTCTTTTCCTGTAATTTTTTTGATTTCTTCTAAGACTTCTGGCTTACTATTTGAATAATTATCTATAATTATAATTTCTTTCCCTGAATTTAATAATTCTACTGCTGTGTGACTTCCTATATATCCTGCACCACCTGGTAATAGTACTGCCATATTTTTCCCTCCTATATCTTAATAATTTCTGCTCCTTCTTTAGTGTCTTTTACTTCATATCCTAATTTTTGGATTTTATCTCTTAAAATATCTGATTTTTCCCAATCCTTTTCATTTCTTGCTTTTTGTCTTTCCTCTACTAAATTCAATATTTCTTGTGGTATTTCTTGACTTTTCTCTTCTTTATCAATTTTTATTCCTAAAACTGTATCAAATTTAGCTAAAATTTTTGCAACATCTTTTGACTTCTTTGCAAATTTAGCAACCTCCCAAACAAAGCTTAAAGCTAATGGCATATTCATATCATCATTTATAGCTTTATGAAAATTATTTTCTAATTCTAATAATTGTTGTTTGTCCCCTTCATCTAATATCTCTTCACCATTTAAATGAGTCTGATAACTATTACGTAATCTTTCTAATGATTTTGAAGTTGCTTCAATTCCTTCCCATGTGAAATTCAATTTATTCTTATAATGACAAGAATAGCAAAATAGCTTATACACTAAAGGATCATATCCTTTTTCTTTAATGTCTTTTAGTAAATATACATTTCCTAAACTTTTTGACATTTTGCCACCATTTATTAACAAATATTCCCCATGTATCCAATAATTTGCTGGGATTTTTCCACATTTTCCTTTACTTTGTGCTATCTCGTTTTCATGGTGTGTTGGTATTAAATCTATTCCACCTGTATGAATGTCAAATTGTTCCCCTAGGTATTTTTGCCCCATTGCTGAACATTCTATATGCCAACCTGGGTAGCTTGGTCCCCAAGGGCTATCCCATTTCATTAAATGGTTTTGAGGTGCTTTTATCCATAAAGCAAAATCATATGGACTTCTCTTTTCTTTATCTATTTCTACTCTTGCTCCTGCTTTTTGTTCTTCCAAATTATGGTTTGATAATATTGGATATTTATCAAGTTTAGAAATATCAAAATAGATTGCTGTCGAGGTTTCATAAGCATATCCTTTTTCCATAAGCTCTTTTACATATTCAAGCATGTCTTGAATATGGTCTGTTGCTTTACAAATAATCTCAGGCATTTGTATATTTAAGTCCTCTAAATCTTGGAAATATAGTTCTGTATAATGTTTAGCAATCTCCAATGGTGATTTATGCTGTTCTCTTGCAGACTTTATCATTTTGTCCTCCCCTTCATCACCATCTGATACAAGATGTCCAACATCTGTTATATTCATTACTTGTTTTATTTTATATCCATTATATTCTAACATTCTTCTTAACACATCTTGGAATATATTTGTTCTCATATTTCCAATTGTTGCATCTTTATATACAGTTGGTCCACAAGAATATATTTTTATTTCTTCTTCACTAATTGGTTTAAAAAGTTCTTTTTGCTTTGACAAAGTGTTGCTAAGATATATTTCCATAATTTGCCTCCTTTTTATGTATAAATTAGCGGATTGTTGCTAATCCGCTAATTATATTTTGTATTATTGTGCTTTTTTTTCATTTTTTTCATTATTAGTACCTGGTTTAGTTCCTGCTGTGTTTCCTCCAGTTGTTTCATTTTTAGGTTTAGCTGTATTTGCTGTGTTTCCCCCAGTTGCTTCATTTTTAGGTTTAGCTGTATTTGCTACTGTATTTGTTTTATTTTCACTTGCTGCATTAGTTACATTAGTTGTATTAGTTGTATTGTTTGTATTAGTTGTTGGTTTTGTATGAACTGGGCAAGTTTCTGATACTCTACCACCTGCTGATTTTTGGCTTGGAGTCCATAGATTTAGACTTTCTTTTGGAATTGTTCCACCATAGCTATTATTTCTTGTTGATGGGCAATATTCTGTTGCTACTTTTCCAGTTTCGCTACATAGTTTTTGAACTCCATGTCCTTCACATTTTTCTGGTAAATTATCTTGTGTAAACATTTCTGAATAAGTATCTGTACAACTTGATGTTGCTAAACATCCTGTCTTTCTACAAACTGTTGCTTGTGTAATTCCTGAAGGTGTATTAAAGTTTGCACTTGCTAAATTCTTATGAATATCTTTCATTACATTTGACCAAATTGTTCCTGCTGGATTTGCAGAAGCATTCCAAACAATTTCTTCTGGGTCATCATATCCAAACCATACAGCAGCTGAGTAATATGGTGTCATACCACATAGCCACCTATCTTTTGAACCATCTGTTGTTCCTGTTTTTGCACAAACTTCTTTTCCTGAAATTGCACAATATGTTGCTGTTCCTCCTGCCTTTACAGGTTCTTCTGTAATAGATCTTGTTATATATGCAACTTGTTCTGTCAAGACTCTTTGTTGCTCTTGATTTGGTGTTAATACAACATTTCCATTTGCATCTGTTACTTTAGTATAGAATGTTGGCTCTATATATACTCCATCATTTGCAACTGTTCCATATGCTGCTGCCATTTCTAATGGACTAATACCATGTGTTATTCCACCTATTGCCAATGACAAATGATTATCTTTTTCTTCATCTAAAGTTGATATTCCCATCTTCTCTAGATAATTCATAGATTTTTTTGCGGTTAATTCTCTCATAATCTTTACTGCTGGAACATTATGAGATAATGCGATAAATTTCCTTATATTCATATTACCTAAGAAATTACCTTCATTTTTAGGCGAATATCCTCCACCAAAATCTGTTTTTACATCATTATATACTGTTGCAGCTGTTATGACTCTTTCTTGTAATGCTGGTGCAACAACAGCAATTGGTTTAATAGAAGAGCCTGGCTGTCTTACCATTTGTGTTGCTCTATTCCATCCTGATGCAGTAGCATTTCCTAGATTTCCTCCAACTGCTACAACCTGACCTGTTTTATGGTCTAAAATTACCATACCTGCTTGTGCATGTTCGTTTTTATAACTTCCATCTTTATTTTTTGCACGACCCTTTATCTGATAATTTGTTTTAGCAAATTCCTGTTCAACTCTTGCCTGTATTTCAGGATTTAAAGTTGTATAAATTGTTAATCCACTACTATATACATATTTTTCTGCAAATTCTCTAGTTACATTTTTTTCTTCCATAACTTGGTTGATAATTTGTTTTAGTGCCGCATCTGTATGGTATGAATAATTTGCTGAGCCTTCTACATCTCCCTTTTTAAATTCAATTCCCGCTTCTGCCTTTGCGACTGCTGTATTATATTCTTCTTCATTTTCTATAAGTCCTTGATCTTTCATTTCACTTAATACTGTCAAAACTTTATTTTTTATCTTTTCATTTAATTCAGCTTGTTCTTCTTCTGTTTCTTTTTTATCAAATGGATTATAGCTATTTGGAGAACTATTTATTCCAGCCAAAAATGCACATTCTGCTAAGTCTAAATCTTTTGCAGTTTTGCTAAAATAATATTGCGCTCCTAATTCTACTCCGTGAATATCTTGTCCTCCAACAAATAAAATATTTAAATATAATTCTAATATTTGTTGTTTTGATATCATTCTTTCTACTTGATAAGCTTTAGCCCATTCTTTTACTTTTCTTAAAATACCTGCCATACCAGATGATTCTTTTTCATTAGTAATATTTTTTACTAATTGTTGTGTGATTGTACTTCCTCCGTAAGATGAGCCACCTTTAAGAACTGTATTCATAATCGCACCACTTGTTCTTTTCCAGTCAACTCCATCATGCTCATAAAATCTTTTATCTTCTATTGCAACGTAAGCTTTTGGTAAATATTCTGACATTTCGTCTAACGTAATAATTTTTCTGCTTTGATCTTTACTTAAATCTGTAATCAGTTCTCCATTAGCATCAAGCACAACTGAATTTGCTGTAGTTATTTCTAATTCCTCTTTTGTGATTTCAAAATCATCTCCAAAAAACCCAAAAAACATCGCTGCAATAACGCCTGCTCCCACTACACATAATAGCAGCAATAGGATAATAATTATTTTTATAAATAGCATTAATTTTGGATGTCTTGATGAAAACTTATTCTTGTTCTTTCTTTTTTTCCCTTTTTTAGTTTGTTTTGTTGTTGGTACTCTTTTAGTTCTTCCTTCTTCATCTGGTGTTACTCTTCTCTTTTTTGTTCTATATGGTCTAGTTGCCTCATCTCTCCTTTTTCCATTTTTTCTATTACTTGGCATAGTTTTCTTCCCTTTCTGGTATAATATACCTTCCATCTTAAACATCTATATTATATTACATTTATTAGAAAAAATAAAGGTTTTAGGATGAATTTTAAGAAAATTTTAAGATAACACCATTTAAGCTATATAGAGCAGATATTTTTATTCCATCCTTTTTTATTTTTTCTCTCACATACAAATATGGTTGCTTTTTATAAAATTCCGCTTCATACAAATCTTTTTGATAAAATAAATCTTCTTCACTCATATATTCTTCTTTGTTTTTAATGCAAATATCATAGTCTGAAATAACTATACCATTAAATCTCTTTTTTGTAATCTTTGTATTTCCGAAAATATCTAATATAATTGCATTTTCATATATAGAATATTGATTTATAAATTCTTCTGGAAAATCAATATTTATAATAATTTTAGCCTTTAGTAAACTTTTTCTTTTATTATTCATAACAGTAATTGCAGTTCCTGTTTCTTCTAAAATTTGATTTTCAATTTTTCTTAATTTTTCACTATGTTTAGTAACTATCGATATTGTTTTATAATTTTCTGTAAGTAATTTTATAAATCCAATTACATTTTCATTAATATCATTTGCTAATATATGTACTGTTGTTTCCTCTCTTTTTACTTCTTGTTTTTCTAGAATATATTCTAGAATTTCTGGAAGTATCATAAAAAATAGCCATTTTCCATCACATATTTCCAATGGATATGTCTGCAATTGATTTGCATAATTGTTCTGTTTTAATAGTTCTTTACTCAATACAATTTTTGTACTATTCATTTTTTTTATAACTTCATATGTTTTTTTTGCTAATTGAATTTGCTTTTTATAATTTTTTTCACCTTTTGGTAATATAATTTTATTTCCTTTTAATTTTATTATATTAAATAATTCGCATAACAAGCTAGGCTTGTCATTTTCATAGATATAATACATAAAAACACCTCACATATCAAAATATATGAAGTGTTTTATAAAATTATATCTCTCTTTAACAAATTTTTTTCTATTGTGCCAATTCCAATAAATTTGTCATTCTGATATATGCGATATATTCCATCTAAATTAAAATTAGATAATTTAACTCCATTTAAGAAATATTGTATTTTTCTTTCATCTAAAACTATTTTCTTTTTATCTTTAAATATTGTTTCAATTGATATTATTTTTTCTTCAAGCATTTCCTTATTTTCTCTCAATTCTTCTATTGAAGTTGAGTCTTCTATGTTAAAGTTTCCAACTCTTGTTCTAATTAGATTTTTCATATAGCCTATTGTTCCTAATTTTTGAGCTATGTCTTCACATAGTGTTCTTATATATGTACCTTTACTACATTCTACTTTAAATTTTATAATATTTGTATTTTTATCAATATTCTGTAGTTGTATATTATATATATTAACTTCTCTAGTTGGAATTTCAACTTCTTGTCCCTTTCTAGCATACTCATAAAGTTTTTTTCCTTTAACTTTTATTGCAGAATATATTGGTGGCGTTTGTTTTATTTTTCCAACAAAGCTTTGTAATACATAATTTATTTTTTCCACATCAAATAACTTTTCTGGTACTTTTCTTTCCTCTATAATTTCTCCTTCTTCGTCTAATGTAGTTGTTTTTTTCCCAAGTAATAGTTCTACTTCATAGGTTTTATCATGGTTATTTAAGTATTTTGCAACCCCGAGTTCCCTTTCCAACCAAAATAGGTAAAACCCCTTGTGCTAAGGGGTCCAAAGTTCCTGTATGTCCTATTTTTTTTCCTGTGATTTTTTTTATAACTGCAACTATATCATGTGAAGTCCAGTCTTTTGGCTTGAAAACATTGATAATTCCATCTTGCATTTTTCATTCCTCCTCAATGTTTTATTTCATTGCATTATGTACTTCTTTTAAAATCTTTTCTTTAACTTGTTCAATTGTTCCTTGAATTGTGCATCCCGCTGCTCTAGGATGTCCACCGCCACCAAATAAATAGCAAATATCAGAAACATTTACATTGTTTGTAGAACGCATAGATATTTTATATTTTTGTTCATCATCTACTTGTCTAATAAATATTGAAACTTCTACTCCTTCTACTCCTCTTCCGACTTCTACTAGTCCTTCATGGTCTCCTGGTTCTGCATTAACTTCTTCTTCATCTTGATTTGTGATATATGTAAATGTAACTTTTCCATCTTCAAACATTTCCATCCTATCACAAATTCTTTTTAGCAACTCAAAATTAGATTTTGTTCTTATTTCTAATGCCTTTTCATATATTTCTGAAACATTTACACCTTTACGTAGTAACTCTGCTGTAAATTCAAAAGTTTCAGGTGTTACTCCTTGATGTTTAAATCCTCCTGTATCTGTTATAATTCCAGTTAAAATGCAACTTCCTAAGTCTTGATGTATTTCTAATTCAAAATATGTAAATATTCCAACTAGAATTTCACAGCATGCTGGTGAAGCAGGATTAACAAAATTTATATCTCCATACATTGTATTTGATCCATGGTGATCAATTACTATTGTTTTTTTTGCATTTTCAAAGTATTCCTTTCCATCTAGTCTTCTTAAATCTGCACAATCTAGTGAAATTGCTAAGTCATATTTTTCTATATTACTATTTGGCTTTACTTTGTCTGCTCCTGGTAAAAATTTGAATTTTCTTGGAAACTCACTTATTATTCTATCAGGTGTTTTTCCCATATTTTCTAGCGCTATTCCCATTGCTAGCACACTACCAATGGCATCTCCATCTGGTGATTCGTGTGCTAGAATAGCTATAGTATCTGCTTTTTTTATTTCTTCTACAATTGTATCTAATGTCATTTGTTCCTCCTTATTCTTCTTTTTTTGGCATAATTTCCTTTAAAATTGAGTCAATTCTTGCTCCATATTCTAGTGATTCATCTAATTCAAATATTAATTCAGGTGTATTTCTCAAATTTATTCTTTTGGCTAGTTCTGTTCTAATAAATCCTGAAGATTTTTTTAGTCCTGCTAGTGTTGCTTTTATGTCTTTTGAATTTAAAATACTAACTGAAACTTTAGCATATTTTAAATCATTTGTTACTTTAACTTTTGTAACACTTATCATTCCCGTAATATTTGGATTTTTTAATTCTCTGTCTATGATATTGCTCAATTCTTTTCTATATTCTTCATCAATTCTATTTAATCGATTATTGCTCGTTGGCATAGTTTACACCTCTTTAATTATCTTTTTATCTCTTCCATCACATATACTTCAATGTTGTCTCCTTCTTTAATATCGTCATAATTTTCAATTTGTATACCACATTCAAATCCTTTTGTTACTTCTTTAACATCATCTTTAAATCTCTTTAATGTAGCAAGTTTTCCTTCATGGATAACTACATTTTCACGTATAACTCTAACACCTGCATTTCTTTCTACTTTTCCATTTACAACATAACTTCCTGCAATAGTTCCAACATTTGATATTTTAAATGTCTGTCTTACTTCGACATTTCCAATAACTTTTTCTTCAAATTTAGGATCTAGCATACCCTTCATTGCCAATTCTACATCTTCAATTGCTTGGTAAATTACAGAATATTGTTTGATTTCTACTTCGTCTTTTTCTGCTATTTCTTTTGCTGTTGAATCTGGTCTTACATTGAATGCAATTATAATGGCATTTGAAACTTTTGCTAATGTAACATCTGATTGATTTACTGCCCCTGTTGCACTATGGATAACTTTTACTTTAACCTCATCATTGCTTAATTTTTCCATTGATTGTTTTACAGCTTCAACAGATCCTTGTACATCTGCTTTAACAATTAAGTTTAATACTTTTAGTTTTCCTTCTTCCATTTGACTAAATAGATTATCAAGTGTTACTTTTGTTACTTGATTTATTGCTTTTTCTCTTGCTTGACGTTTTCTTCTTTCAATTAGATGTTTTGCAGTTTTCTCGTCTTTTACTTCATAGAAAGTTTCTCCTGCTTCTGGTACATCTGTCAATCCCATAATTTCTACTGGAGTTGATGGAGTTGCTGATTTTACTTTTTTACCTTTTTCATTTGTCATTACTCTTATTCTTCCTATAGAAGAACCAACTACTATAGTATCTCCTACATCTAATCTACCTCTTTGTACCAGCATAGTTGCAATAGCTCCTTTTGATTTATCAAGTCTTGCCTCAATTACAACACCTTTAGCTTGTTTGTTTGGATTTGCTTTTAGTTCTAATACATCTGCCTGTAATAATACCATCTCTAGTAATTGATCAATATTTATATTCTTCTTTGCAGATATTGGTACACAAATTGTGTCCCCTCCCCATTCTTCTGGTACTAGCTCATAATTCATTAGTTCTTGTTTTACTTTATCAACATTGGCATCTGGTAAATCAATTTTGTTTATAGCAACAATAATTGGGATTCCTGCTGATTTTGCGTGATTTATAGCTTCTACAGTTTGTGGCATTATTCCGTCATTTGCAGCAACTACTAGAATAGCTATATCTGTAATTTGCGCTCCTCTTGCTCTCATAGCAGTAAAAGCTTCGTGTCCTGGTGTATCTAAAAAAGTAATTTGTCTGTCATTAACATTAACCATATATGCACCAATTGCTTGTGTAATACCACCTGCTTCCCCTTCAATAACATTCGTTTTACGTATTGTATCTAATAAAGAAGTTTTTCCATGATCTACATGTCCCATAACTACTACAACTGGTGGTCTTTCTTGTAATTCATCTTGAGTATCTTCTGAATCGTCAAATAAAATATCCTCTTCTGTTATAGTTGTCTTTTTCTTTGCAGTAATTCCAAATTCTCCAGCTACTAAAAAAGCTGTATCAAAGTCTATTTCATTATTAATAGTTGCCATTACTCCATATCCTAGTAATTTTTTAATTACTTCAGCTGTTGTTTTTTTCATCTCTGATGCTAAATCTTTTACCGTAATACTTTCTGGTATCTCAATTTCTGTCAATTTAAAGATTTTTTGTTTTGTTCTTTCCTCATTTACTTTATTTGGCTTTTTCTTTCCTTTTCTTCCTCTTTCTGTTGTTAAATCATAATAATCTAACATTCCACCTTCTTGGTCATTAAACATATGTGATAATTTACTAGTTTGTTTTAAGCTTTTTAGTTTGCCTTCATCAAATCCTTCATTTCCATTTCTTCTTGATTTAGCTTTTTTAGTTCTATTTTCATCAAATTTATTATTGTTTTTTTGCTTATCTATGTTTTTATTATATTCTCTTACTATTTCTTTTTCACCAATATCAGCAGCCATTATATTTTTGATGTTTTTCTCAATTCCTCTTTCATCTAATGGACGTCTTTGATTTCCATTTCCAGATCTATTTTGTTGATGGTTTACGCCATTATTTTTGTAGTTATTAAATTTATTATCTCCATTATTATTTCTATTATTACTATTTTGATGATGGAAATTGTCTTTATTTTGAGTTTGTTGATTTTGCTTTTGATTTTTAGTCTGTGATTGCTCTCTTATTTGAGTTACATGTTCTTTCGTCTGCATATGTTCTTTTGGTTCCTCTGGTCTTCTATTAGTTTTAGTTATTTCTTGTTTCTCTTCTTTTTCTTCTTTCTTTTTTTCAATCTCTTTATTATTAGTTTTTAATCCGAATAATTCACTAACAGTTTTTGGTTTATTTGGTTTGTTTCTATAAACAATATTATAGTCTGCATTTTGTCTTCTTTCTACAAATCCAACATTTTCTCTCTTAGTCTCTTTTTTTATTTCTTCTTTTTTAGGTTTTTCTTCACTTATAATAACTTCTCTTCTTATAATAAATGGTGCTTTAGGTTCATTTTTTTCCTCTTTTTTGTCTTCTTTTTTTGATGTATTTGGTTTCTTTACTTTTTTTTCTATTTTAGCCATTTCTTCCTCTGTTATACTACTCATATGGCTTTTTGCCTCGATATTTAATTGGTTAGCTATCTCTATTATTTCTTTACTTGTTAATCCTATTTTTTTAGCAATTTCATGTATTTTAATTTTACCCAATACCTTCACCCCCATAATTGATTTTTTCAATTTGCTTTGCTATATTTTCCTCTTTTATTCCTATTATTGCTTTATTACTTTTTCCTATTGCCTTACTAATATCTGCTATTTTACCTGTTATAATATTTGGGATACCATAATTATTACATAAAGTTTGAAATTTAATTTTAGTTCTTTCTGAGCTATCTTCTGCAATAACAACAATTTTTACTTTTTTCTTTTTTATTTCTTGTTCCACACTATCTGCACCAAAACATAATTTACCAGATTTAGCACATAGTCCTAAAAAACCTAATATTTTATTATTTATCAAATATGACACCTCTTATATTTTCATATATTTCCTGTGATATCTTTGTATCCAAAACTTTTTCCAAACGTTTACTTTTGATTACTTTTTCTAGACATTCTATATTTTTACAAATATATGCTCCTCTTCCTTCTTGCTTACCCGTTTTGTCTACTGATACTATATTTTCTTTGTTTTTTACAATTCGTAGTAATTCTTTTTTATCTTTCTTTTGATTACATGCCATACAAGTTCTTTGTGGTTGTGTTTTATTCACTAAACTTCCCCCTTTATTGTATGCTGTTTTTGCGAGTTTTATTATGCTTTTCACCTTATTCCTTTGATGTTTCCTCATTTTTTCCTTGTGTTTCTGATAACATTTGTCTAAATTGACTTTCAGATTTAATGTCAATCTTCCAATTAGTTAGTTTTGCTGCTAGCCTTGCATTTTGTCCTGATTTTCCTATTGCTAATGATAATTGATCATCTGGTACAATAACTTGTGCAAATTTTTCTTCTTCTTTTATATCTACTGCCATAATTTGTGCTGGCAATAAAGCAGAAGCAATAAATATACTTGGATCTTCATCCCATTCGATTACATCAATTTTTTCTCCATTTAGTTCATTTATTACATTTTGAATCCTTACTCCTTTTTGTCCAACGCATGATCCAACTGGATCTATATTAGGGTCTGGAGAATATACTGCTACTTTACTACGACTTCCTGCATCTCTTGATACACTTTTTATTTCTATAAGTCCTTCATAAATTTCTGGTATTTCAAATTCTAATAATTTTCTAACAAAATTTGCATTACTTCTTGACACAATTACTTGTGGTGCTCCTTTTTGTCCTCTTTCTACATCTAGTACATATCCTTTAATTTTATCATTTACGTGATAATGTTCTGTTGGTACTTGTTCTTTTCCTGGCATAACACCTTCTAGTCTTCCCAAATCCATTACTACTATATTTTTGTCTGCCTTTTGAATAATACCTGATACAATTTCTCCTTTTCTATCGTTAAATTCATTGAATATGAGGTCTCTTTCTACTTCCCTTAGTTTTTGTATTATAACCTGCTTTGCTGTTTGTGCTGCAATTCTTCCGAAGTCTTTTGGTACTATTTCAATTTCTACTTGATCCCCTTCTTTTAATTGTTTGTTAATTTTATGTGCGTCTGTTAAATTTATTTCTGTTGCATCATTTGTTACTTTTTTTACAATTTCTTTTATTGCATATATATGTGTCGCTCCTGTTTCGTGATCTATATCTATTTTAACATTTTCTAGTGAATCAAAATTTCTTTTGTACGCTGTTAAAAGTGCTGCTTCAATTGCCTCAATTACATATGATTTTTTTATTCCTTTCTCTTTTTCTAGTTCTTCTAATGATAAAATCAATTCTTTGTTATCAATTGCTTTCATTTTTCTTATTCCTCCCTCTCTTTATTCCAATCATATACTGTTTTCAATTGTGCAATATTTTTTCTTTTAATTATTTTTTCATCAATTATTACTTGTGTTTCATCAAATTCTTTTAAAATTCCTTGATATTCTTTTTTACCATTTTCATCCTTTTGAAATAGTTTTGCTTGAATTTTCTTTCCTATATTTTTTTTTAAATGTTCATCTTTTCTTAAAATTCTTTCTATTCCTGGCGACGAAATTTCTAAAAAATATTGTTCTTTTATATAGTCCGCTTCATCTAACATATCTATAATTGCATTATTAACTGTCTCGCAATCATTTAAATCAATTCCTTTTGGGCTATCAATATATATACGTAAATAGTTTGCTTTTCCTTCTTTAGCATATTCTATATCATATAGTTCATAGCCTATTTCTTCAATTTTTGGCTTTACTAATTTTTCTACCTTCTCTACTATACTAGACATAGTACCTCCTTTTGGTTATAAATCTTAGAAAGAGTGGGATTTGCTCCCACTCTTCTTTAATCTTGTCTACTAAGATATTATACCCCATTTTTTGGTAAATTGCAAGGGTTTTATTGAAAATTTTATGATATATCAATATTTTTTAAATTTCTTCTACTAATTCCTTTACAATATTACAACATCTTTCAGCTGCTGGTTTTATAAACTGCCCATATGTTTTTTCATTTTTACCATTTGGTGTGTCTGAAATACTTCTAAGTACAATAAATGGAACATTGCATAAATAACAAACTTGAGCAACTGCTGCTCCTTCCATTTCTACACATTGTGCATTAAATTTTGCATATATTTTGTCTTTCATTTCTACTTTAGTACAGAAAATGTCTCCTGATGCTATTGTTCCTTTTAAAATTTGGTATGCTCTATCTTCTGGATTTTTTATCATTTTATCTAGTTTTTCAACTAACATATCATCTGAATATATTTTATCTCCTATACCTGTTATATATCCTTTTGTATGTCCAAAAGCTGTTATGTCAAAATCGTGTTGCACAAGGCAGTCTCCTATTACGATATCTCCAATTTGTAATCTTGGATTTAGTCCACCAGCAACTCCAACATCAATTATGTATTCTGGTTTATATTTATCAATCAATAATTGTGTTGCCCTTGCTGCATTAACTTTTCCTATACCACATTTTACAACTACACAGGATTTGCCTTTTATTGTGCCTTCAACAAACGTCAATTCAAAAATTCGATTTCTCTTTTCTATTTTTATGATTTGCTCCATTGCTTCATATTCTTCTGGTTCTGCTACAATAATACCAAATTTCATATTTCTACACACTCCCTTCTTATACTTTTTTATTTAATTGCATTTTAACATAATTTAGATTTTTTTTCAAGAAGAGATTTGCGTATAAAAAAAGAAACCAATAAAATTTGGCTTCTTTCTAGATATATTATTGAAGTTCTACAACTGCTCCAACTTCTGCAAATTTTGCTTTTAAATCTTCTGCTTCGTCTTTTGCTACATTTTCTTTAACTGTTTTTGGAGCTCCATCAACTAAGTCTTTTGCTTCTTTTAATCCTAATCCTGTTGCATCTCTTACTACTTTGATAACTTTAATTTTTTGATCTCCTGCTTCTGTTAATACTACATTAAATGATGATTTTTCTTCAGCAGCTTCTCCTCCAGCTACTGCTCCAGCTGCTGGTGCAGCTGTTGCTACTGCAGATACTCCATATTTTTCTTCGATTGCTTTTACTAAGTCTGCTAATTCAACAACTGTTAAGCTATCGATTTCTTCTAATAATTTTTCAATTTTTTCCATTTTAAATCCTCCTAATTTTTAGCCTTATGGCTTTTTTATTTTATTTTTTTATTCAGCTTTTGCTGGTGCTTCTGCAGTTTCAACTGTTTCAGCAACTGGCTCTGCTATTTTTTGTCCTTGCTCTTCTTTTTGGATTCTTACTTGATCAATTGCAACTGCAACTTTTTGAATATTTGCAAGTAATGCTCCAGCAAGCATAGATAGTAAAGTTTCTCTTGATGGTAATTTTGCAATTGTAATAATCTCTTCTGCAGACATTACTTTACCTTCAATTACTCCACCTTTTATTTTGTAAAAATCATTGTCTTTTGAAAATTTATAGATTGCCTTTGCAGGTTCCAAATAGTCTTCTTTTGTAGTAATTACAGCTGTAGGTCCTTCAAGTTGTTCTTCTAGTCCTTCTATTCCTGCTTCTTTTAAAGCTCTAGCTGTGATATTGTTTTTGATAACTTTGTATTCTGCATTTACATTTCTAATGTCTGTTCTTAATTGTGTAACAGCATCTACAGTAATTCCTCTGTAATCTGTTAGAAGTATCAAGTTTGCTTCTTTAAATTCATTTGCTAATTTTGTTACTTCTTCTTTCTTTTGATTTAATACTTTTTCACTTGCCATTTTGTTTTTTCACCTCCTGCATTATTTATATATTTAAAATTAAAAACCATTTTTATTTCCTACCACAGGTAATAAAAATGGCTATGCTCATTTTTGTTTTACCTCGGTAGGACTTATTTTATGCCTACTGTCTTTGGCTAAATATTTAATGTTGATTTATAAACATTGATGGTCCCATTGTCGTTGTAATAGCTACACTTTTGATGTATTGACCTTTTGCAGATGCTGGTTTTGCTTTGATAATTGCATTCATAATTGTTTCATAATTTTCTAGAAGTTTATCAGTTCCAAATGATACTTTTCCAAAACCTAAGTGAATGATATTTGTTTTGTCTAGTCTATATTCTACTTTACCAGATTTTATTTCGTTTATTGCTTTTTCTACATCCATTGTTACTGTTCCTGATTTAGGGTTTGGCATTAAACCTTTTGGTCCTAATACTTTACCTAATCTACCTACAACTCCCATCATATCTGGTGTTGCAACAACTACATCATAATCAAACCAGTTATCATTTTGAATTTTTGGAATTAATTCTTCTGCTCCAACAAAATCTGCACCAGCCTTTGTTGCTTCTTCAGCTTTAGGTCCTTTTGCAAATACTAAAACTTTTTGTGTTTTACCTGTACCATTAGGTAATACTACTGTTCCTCTTACTTGTTGATCTGCATGTTTTGAATCTACACCTAATTTTACATGTAATTCTACTGTTTCATCAAATTTAGCTTTTGGCATTTTTTCAACCAATTCTAAAGCTTCTTTGATTTCATATTCTTTTCCTTTTTCTACTAATTCAACGCTTTTTGCGTACCTTTTTGCTAATTTTTTCATTATTTACCTCCTTTGGTTCTAACGAACATTATATGTTCTCCCAATTTATTTAATTATTCTGTTACAACTATTCCCATACTTCTTGCAGTTCCTTCTACCATACTCATTGCTGTTTCTAATGATGCAGCATTTAAATCTGGCATTTTTTGTTCTGCTATGGCTTTTACCTGCTCTTTTGTTATTTTTGCTACTTTTTCTCTATTTGGTTTTCCTGAACCTTTTTCTATTTTAATAGCTTTTTTTATTAGCACAGCAACAGGTGGTACTTTTGTGATAAATTCAAATGATTTATCTTGATATACTGTAATAACAACTGGTATTGTCATTCCTGGTTGATTTGCTGTCCTATCATTGAATTCTTTTACAAATTGCATAATGTTAACACCACTTGATCCTAGTGCTGGTCCTACTGGTGGAGCTGGTGATGCTTTTCCTGCTTCTATTTGTAATTTAATAATATTACTGATTTCTTTTTCTGCCATTATTTATGGCACCTCCTTCTTTGTTTTGTATTATTTTATTTTTTGTACTTGTGAAAATTCTAGTTCTACTGGAGTCTCTCTTCCAAACATTGAAACTAAAACTTTAACTTTGTGTTTTTCTTTGTTAATTTCTTGTACTGATCCAACAAAATTTTCAAATGCCCCATTCATTATTTTTACTTGATCATTAATTTCATAATCAACATTAACAGTTGAATCTTCAAATCCCATACTTCTAATTTCGTCATCTGTCAATGGAATTGGGTCTGTTCCTGATCCTACAAATCCAGTTACCCCTCTAGTGTTTCTTACAATATACCATGTTTGTTCAGTAACAATCATTTTTATAAGTACATAACCTGGAAATACCTTTTTTAGATTTGTCTTTTTCTTGCCTTCTTTAATTTCAATTTGTTCTTCCATTGGTACAATAATATCAAAGAAATATTCTTCTAATTCTCTATTTTTTATTGTTTTTTCTAAGTCTGTTTTTACTTTATTCTCATATCCTGAATATGTATGTACTACATACCATCTTGGATTCATATCATAATTTTTTTGAGACATTATAAAAGCCTCCTCTTTATTTATTCATTTGATGTTGTGTTTTCTGAAGTTGTATCTTCAGTGTTAGTATTTGCTTCTGGGTTTGTTGCTTCTACTTCTACATTTTCTGTTGATTCAGTTGTTTCCCCTTCTTCAGAAGTATCATCAGCTGCATTTTCTTCTTCAGTTGTTTCTTCTTCTTCAGAAGTATCATCAGCTGTGTTTTCTTCTGATGTTGTATTTTCCTCTACGCTATTGCTAACCATTTGTTTTAATCTATTTATACCTTGTGAATTTATTGTTTCAAATACTATATCTAGTACAAAAACAATAACAGCTGTTAATAATACAATTGAAATAACAGCTACTGTATTATTTACTAATTGTTTTGGTGTTGGCCAGCTTACTTTTTTTAATTCGGCTTTAAAACCTTTGAAAAAACTTTTTTTATTTTTTGTAGTTTCTTTTTGTTCTTTTTTAGCCATTTTATTTCCTCCTTAAAATAGCTTGATTATTGCTTTAATTATTTTGTTTCTTTGTGTGTTGTGCGTTTTTTACAGAATTTGCAATATTTTACTACTTCTAATCTGTCTGTATTATTTCTTTTGTTTTTAGATGTTGTATAATTTCTGCGTTTGCATTCTGTACATTCTAATGTAATATTTTCTCTTGGTCCTTTTGCTGCCATTTGCATGCACCTCCGTATTTACCTTCTTTTTTACTTTTTTAAAACGATGTGAATATATGTCCGTAATAACATATACTGGAATATTTTATCACTTTTTTAGCCTTGTGTCAATGCTTTTCGAGTAGTTTTTTATGAAATTTTCAAAAAAAACATTCTAAGTTTAATTACTTAGAATGCTTCTTCTTTTTTTGCACAGAAAATCCAAATTTTCCTAATCTTTTTCCTAATGAAAAATAATGGCCATTAGCATATGCAATCAAATCGCATTTTGATATATCAAAAGCACCATTTTCATCTATATATGCTTCATCCACATTTATTGCTAAAACTTCTGCAACAAACATATGATGTGAGCCTAGTTCTTTTATATCTTTTACTTTACACTCAATTGATATAGGGCTTTCTTTTATCATTGGACATTTTACATATTGAGCTTTTTCTTTATGTAAGTTCATTTCTTTAAATTTGTCTACTTTTGCTCCTGTTTTTACACCACACCAATCTGTTGCTTTAACTAATTTTTTTGTTGTTAAGTTTATAACAAATTCTCCTTGCTCTTTTATAATATTATATGAATATCTAGTTGGTCTAACAGAAATATATACAGTTGCAGGATCTGTATTTAAAATACCTGTCCATGCAACCGTAATAATATTTGATTTTTCCATAGTTCCAGAACTGACCATAACTGCTGGTATTGGATATATAAATGTGCCTGGTTTCCACGTCACTTTTGCCATTATCTAGCATCATCTCCTTTGCCTTCTCTTCTTTTTTGCACTTCCATTTCTTCCATTTTCTCTAGTGCTAATTCATGTACTTTATCTTTCTTTATAATATATTCATTTCCTTCTTTTACTATGCTTCCAAAATATGATTTTCCTTCTTTTTTATTTTGTAGTATTGCCTGAAATAATGCTGTTCTGTATTCTGAATTACTCAATTTAGGAAATATAATTTCACCCTGAATTGTACAGCAAATATCAACATTATCTTCACACTTCATAACTAATAAATATTCATCTAATTCTTCTACCACTATATTATTTTGAAATAAAATTGCATCTTTTAAACTTAAGCTTATGTCTTCATCTTCATGTATTACTTCATATGGTATAATATCTTTTTCTTTTTTTCTAACTTTTGTTGGAATGTTTTCGACATTCACTTCATATGTTTTTAATTTTTTTGAAGGATCTCCACCATCTTGTTCTATTAATTTTTCCAACTGATATTCTGCCGCTTTTTTCACTACAGTTTTTCTTATATATTCTTTTCTCTTATCTTCATTTCTTAGCAATTCATATGCTTCTGCATATTTCTGAATTTGCATTTGAAAATTAACTTTTTCTTGTTTTGTTCTTCCTAAGTCATCTATCCATTGATCTAGTGCCATTATTTTTACTCTTGTTGAAGGCATTCCACGCATTTTTCCATATAGTTCTTCTTTAATCATATCTTCTCTATATAGCTTTTTTTCTCCTAAAGTATTTTCTTGTACTAATCTAATTTTAATATATAGTTCTAGCATCTTCTCAAAGTATGCTTCTTCTATATCTTGTTCTGTTGAATTCTCTGGTGTTTTTATTCCTAATTGCTCAAATAAGTTTCTGTTATCCCATTTCATAAACATCATCCTCCATTCTTTATTATTATACCATATATTGCTAAAAAATGCAAAAACAAAAAAGAAACCTTTTGCTCGGTTTCTATAGATTTAAAATATTAAAAAATCTTTCTTGTTTTTTCTCTGACTTTTGAGAATCAATAAATTTAATATCGCCATTATTATTTTCCAGTAATCTTTTTTCTTCTAATACATCTTTTAGATATTTTGCTAAATTAGCTGCACCATTAAAAAACTGTACATCTCCTAAAATATCTTTTATTTCTTTTTTTACTAGAGGATAATGTGTACAACCTAATACAACATTTTCTACTTTTCCTTTATATATTGATATGTTTTCTTCTAAATATTTTCTTATTTTTTCAAGATTTCCATCTTCTATTATATCTGCTAATCCAACACATGGTAATAAATATGTTTTATGATTATCATATTTTTTATACAACATATGAAATTTTTCGCTTTCTATAGTACCTTTTGTTGCCATTATTAGTGTTGGCTTATCATATGCATAATCATATACCATTTTATATGCTGGCTCTATTGCAATTATTGGTATATTAGAATATTTATTTCTCAAATATTTAGCTGCCTTTGCACTTGCTGTATTACAAGCTATAACAATGCATTTACAATTTTGATTTATTAGAGTTTGAGTAATATTATCGCATATTTTAATAATTGTATCATCATCTTTTTCACCATATGGATTATTAATAGAATCACTAAAATATATATAATCTTCATATGGTAAAAGTTTTATAATTTCTTTTAATACTGTTACTCCACCTATTCCTGAATCAAAAACACCTATTTTTTTAGTTTCCATATCTATTATTCCTTTTTTATATAAAAAAAATCTAGCAACAACCTATCTTCCCAGCAAGGTAACTCGCAAGTATTTTCGGCACACTTAGGCTTGACTTCTGTGTTCGGAATGGGAACAGGTATTACCC
>CANQWU010000018.1 GCA_947627605.1 uncultured Clostridia bacterium | reverse complement strand
TGCTCTTTTCATTATCAATGTACTAAAAAAATCTAAAATATTTTTAAAATTTATCTTGACATATTACCAGATGTCTTTCTGATTATTTTTATTCAATTATTTTATATGCATACTTGCAAGCCAGAATTCTTCTAACTGCTGTATCTATCATATTTTTTGAAATTTTTCCTTCATTTACAGCTTTTATAATTTCTTCTTTTTGTGTTTTGAAGTCAGAAGAAATTATCATATCATTTCCCGCAATTACTGCCTGCACTGCTGCTTCTCCATTTTCGACATATGTCTTTACTGCATCCATTGCTAGATCATCTGTCATAATAATTCCAGAAAATCCTAAATCTTCCCTTAGGATTTTATGCACATTTTCAGATAATGAAGCTGGGTGGTTTTTATCCATACATTCTACAACATTATGGCTGACTAAAATAGTTGGTGCTCCTACTTCTATTCCACTCTTAAATGGTAAAAAGTCTGAACTTTCAAATGTAGAATATGGTCTTTTATCAATTGCAATTCCTGTATGTGTATCTACATTATTTCCATATCCTGGAAAGTGCTTTAAAGTAGATATCATTCCGTCATTATTCATAGTTTTTACTAGTTCTTCAACAAATGTTGACGTTTTTTCTACACCCCTACCATATGATCTTGCATAAATAAAGTCATTACTACTTGTTGGTACATCTGCAACTGGTGTCAAATTCATATTTAATTTTATACTTTTTAATAAAGTTGACTTTTCTGTAGAATCTTTTAAGATAAGACCAATTTGCCCTTGTTTCCACAATTCTTGTGGAGATTGGAATTTTGTATTTCTAAATGCCTTATATGCACTTACTCTTACAACTGTTCCTCCTTCTTCATCTACTCCCAAAAGTAATGGGATTTTGCTATTTTTCTGATTTGTGTCTAGTTTTTTCACTATAGAAGTTTTGGATTCATTTTCAAAATCTCTGCCAAATAATATATATCCACCTGGATTTAATTCTTTTATTTCTTGATCTACACTTGATTCTGGATATCTTGCTAAAAACATTTGTCCTACTTTTTCTTCTAATGTCATTTCTTTCATTTTTTCTTCTGCTTGTTTATAATATTGTTCAAATAATTCTTGTTTTTTTGGCTCTTCGGTTTCTGTTCCTGATTGTGTTTTTTCTTCTGTTTTTGCTTCTTCAGTTTCTGCCACTGTACTTTGGCTAAGTTCATTTTGTAACATAGTCTCTATCTTCTCTGCTTTTCTTTTTTCTATAAATACTTCTCTTACAATTAAAGCTCCTGCAATTACTATTAAAATCAATAATATTTTTATTAATTTTTTCGTTACTCTATTATTTCTATTATTCATTCGCTATCTTCCCTTCTTTTATCTTATAAATTGTGGTTGATAGTTTTCCCTAAATTTCGTTACTTGTTCAAATGCATATGCCATATTTAATAATTTTTCTTCTTCAAACTTATTTCCTATCAATTGCATACCTATTGGCATTCCTTCTTTATTTACTCCACAAGGAATGGAAATTCCTGGCAAACCTGCTATATTTACAGATACTGTACAAATATCAGATAAATACATTTCAAGAGGATTGTTAGATTTTGAGCCAATATCAAATGCAACTGCTGGTGAGGTTGGTGTTAAAATAACATCATATTTTTCAAAGCCTTTGTCAAATTCTTTCATAACTAAAGTACGTACTTGCTGTGCTTTTTTGTAATATGCATCATAATATCCTGAAGATAGCACATATGTTCCTAAAATAATTCTTCTTTTTACTTCTGCTCCAAATCCTTCACTTCTTGATTTTTTATATAATTCTTTTAGGCTTCCAAATTCTTTTGCTCTATATCCATAACGAATTCCATCAAATCTTCCCAAGTTAGAACTTGCTTCAGCACACGCAATTATATAATAAGTAGCTAATGCGTATTGTGCAATATCTAGTGAAAACTCTTCTATTTGAGCTCCTAATGATTGATATGTTTTTATCGCTTTTTCTAAATTCTCTTTTACCTCTTGGTTAATACCATCTCCAAAAAATTCTTTTGGAACTCCTATCTTCTTGCCTTTTATATCTTCCTTTAATTTGGCTGTATAGTCTTTTTTCTCATAATTTACTGAAGTTGTGTCTTTTTCGTCATGCCCAGAAATTAAATTTAATAATATTGCTGCATCTTCTACATCTTTTGTTATTGGTCCTATTTGGTCTAAAGAAGAGGCAAATGCTACTAATCCATATCTAGAAACTAAGCCATAAGTTGGTTTTAACCCAACAACTCCACAAAATGATGCTGGTAGTCTAATAGAGCCTCCCGTATCACTTCCTAGAGCCCAAGGTACCATATTCGCTGCTACTGCAGCTGCACTTCCTCCTGAAGAACCTCCTGGAACTTTATTTAAATTCCAAGGGTTAGAAGTTTTCTTAAAATAAGAATATTCTGTTGAGCTTCCCATTGCAAATTCATCCATATTTAATTTGCCTAAATTTATGATATTTTCTTTATTTAATTTATCTACAACTGTAGCATCATATGGAGATACAAAATTTTCTAACATATGAGAACTACAAGTTGTTTTTATTCCTTTTGTACACATATTATCTTTAATTCCAATAGGAATTCCCGCATATCTTCCTGTGATTTCTCCTGCTTCTTTTTTTTGGTCTATTTCTTTTGCTTGTTCAATTGCTTGTTCTTCTAGTGTTGTAACAAATGCTTTAACATCTGGCTCTTTTTCTTTCATTCTATCTATATAACTTTTTGTGATTTGGGTTGATGTTAATTCTTTTCTTTGCATTTTATCTATCAATTCATGAACTGTTAATTCAGTAATTTCCATTTTTTCCTTTCCTTTCTTTCTAGTTAATTACTTTTGGAATTTTAAACATATTAAGCTCTTTATCTGGCGCATTTTGTAATAAGGCTTCATTATCTTCAAATACTTCTATTTCGTCTTTTCTAAATACATTTTGAGCCTCATTTGCTCCTATTGTTATATCTAAGTCTTCAGTTGGTGCTTCATTAACAATATTAGCAAAGTTCAAAATATCTTGAAGATTTAATAAATATTTATCTATGTCACTTTGGCTAATTTCTAAATCTGCTAAATTTGCAATGTGCAAAAGTTCTTCTTTACTAACTTGCATAATCTCATCTCCTAGATTTTATTTTTTCATATTATATAACGAATAGAAAAAAATTACAAGTAAAAAAAGGGTAATTTTAATTTTTTCTTATGTATCTATAAATTGACTTTTAAACATTATCAAAACTTGATTTTGCATAATAGAAAATAGCAAGAAGTTTTGTTCTCTTGCTATTATTTGTCCAATTTGTTTGTTATGTTTTTTAACTTTAGTATTCTAATTTTTCTATTTCCTGTTTTGACAGTTTTGTATATTTTTCAATATCTTCTGGCTTTATTCCTGATTTTAATAATTCTTTAGCTATTTCGATTTTGCTTTTCTTCAATCCTTCTTTCAGTCCTTCTTGTCTTCCTTTCTCCATAATGTTATCTCTATCTTCTTCTAGAATTTTTATAAAGTTCATTTTTTCACCTTCTTCCTTTTTTATTAACTGTTTCCTTATCTTCTCATTTTTATATACTCCTATGTGAATATACATCGCTATTTTTCTTAACATTTCTAAGTTATTGTTATCCTCTTCTGTATATAATATATATTCAAATATCTTTTCTATTTCTGCTCTTTCCTTTGCTTTTTCTAATGCTAATAATTTGTATGTAAAAAGTTCTGAATGCAATAATTCTTCCATTCCCATTACATTTATATCTAATATGTTATATGTTCCTATTTCTAAGTTTTTATATCCTTTAATTTTAGGTTGCATCTCTGATACTTTTTTTCTAGCTTTCCATTTTGTCTTATTATTTGTATAAATGACTAATGGTATAACTAAAGGAATTACTAATGCTTTTTTATTTTCTCTTTTTGGATTTTCTAATTTCATTATTTCTATTTGATATTCAGCAATTCTTTGTGCCATTCTATAATCAATTGTTGATTGGAATTCAATTAAGAAAAAAATGTTCATATTTTTAATTTTATATATAACATCTACTTCCCTATTCTCAAACTGTGCATTTACAAATCTACAATGATATCTTTCTATATTTTTTTCTGCTAAAATCACATTAAATTTAAAGTATTTATTTAAAAGTTTTACCACCTCCTGCTTGTTTGATAATACCTTTCTAAAAAGTTTATCATGTGGCTGATATATTTTCTGTTCCTGTGTTTCTGCATTGCTCATTAAGTATAACAACATCTCCTTTTCTATTTATATTATATTTTCTTATATGTCAAACTTGATTTACTAGTAAATATTTGTTGTTTCTTAAAAAATCTTCTTTTTTTATTATTTTTCTTGTTTTTGGAAATTTTTTCGAATAAAAATAAATAGATTTTAAAATTAGAATGACTTTATATTAACATAAAAAAATTGATTATTCAAGTATTTATAACATACTTTTCATCGCAATTTTCGACATTTTTCTACAAGCTTCTACGATATTTTAAAATTCTCTGATTTACAAATTTAAAAGCAGAACATATTTACCTGCCCTGCTTTTTATCGTTCCTTATACAAAAAGGCTCTTTATTACATTAAATATTTTTTGATACCATTTTTCTTGTGTAACCATAGAATTTTCTTTAATCTTACTCTTCTTCTCTTTCTTTTCAAATATATCATCAGGATTATATTTTTGTCTTGATTCATTTTGCATTAATTCTTTTACTTCTTGTATATCTTTTGCATCTTTTTCTTTTAATTCCTTTCTTTCCTCTGGTGAACAAAGAAAATCTCTATAAATTAAGCCTAAAATTATCACTGTTTCATTTTTTAAAGTTTGATTCTCTATAGGTTCTTTAATGTTAGGATTATATGATGTATCTCTTTCTTCTTCTATCATTCGGTAAAAATTACTAGGTATTTTATCTAATAGTTCCTGTGGCATCAATTTAAAAATTTCATATACTTCTGTAAAAGCTTGTCTATAATCTTCCTTCAATGCTAGTTACCTTCCTTTCGCTTTGCTATTTTTTCATTAGTTGGTTCTTTGTTGTTCTTTTGATATATTTCTATGCATTATATCATTCATTTCATTTACTATATCTAATTTTATTGTTATAAATTTAGGTTTTACACTTTCTGATATTCTGTCTATTGCTCCATACCAAAATTTAAATCTATTCATCCATTGATTACTTTCAATCTTAGGCATTTGAATTTCTTCTCGCTTAATATCTTTTTCATTGTTTCCATTTAGTTGGTTTTCTTCTTCATCTACTTTTAAATAGAATTGGTTAATTCTTTCAAAAATTTTACTAAACTGCCCATTTCTAGATATTTTTGAGAATTCTTTTAATATATCTTCTGTTGAAAAATCTCCCCTTTGTTTTAGTTCCATATATTTTTTATAAAGTTCTTGATAATGAGCTTCAACAAATGTATGATAATGTATATCAAATGCTTCTTGTAATTGTTTATCTCCATCACAACATATTCTCAATATGTTTCCACAGAAGCTTTTTTTATCTAATTCAGTCATTGGTTTTAATCCATTTTGTACTCTATATTTACTAATATCTCTTTCTACTAATGGAATTCCTCTTTTCTCAGCAATACTTTTAGCTTTTTTGTAATCTCTTGCTAATTCTTTTTCTCCATAGCTTATATAATATATTCCTTTAATTTCATATTCATCTACAACAATTTCTGGATAAATTGGTTTTTTCTCATAATTTAGCATTTCGCCATTTGCTTCTATTGTTTTTCTGACGCAAATTTCTTCTATTTCTTGAGGTAATAATACTGGCGGTTTGTTAATAAATATGTCTTCGTCCTTATAATTAAAAGTATATGTATCATCATAACTTGCACTTACTATATGCTTTGGTTTAATTATCAATCCATAGTTTGCACTTCCATATAACCCCATTATGTTATTAGTAATTAAAGACGTAGACATATATTTGTCCCTAAATTCCCCTTCTAACTGTCCTTTACTTAAATTATGTACAAGCCATCTATATTCATCATTTTGTGTACTATTTACATCTGTTAAATATTCATTCCAAATATTTATTGCATAAGTATTATATATATCCACTCTATCTTGAATTGATTTTACATCTGTTTCATTTTGTTCTAATAAGTTTCTTAGTTCTTCTTGTATTTTTTCCAATGTTTCTTTTTCTTCTAAGTCTAATTCAATTTTATATTTTTCTATTCCATCAATTGAATTTATTACTGTATCTGCAATATTTCTTAAATCTCTACACTCATAATATTGCTTGTCTAATTCTATTATTTTAAAAGCTATTTGCATATTAGAGTAGACTTCTTCTAAGCTCATATATTTATATAATCCATCATAGAAACCATCTTTTTTCAATTCTTCTGGTTTTGGAATTTTATCATATTCAGAATATGCTTCTTGTATTTGTTTTTCAAATTCATCATTTTCATTTGATGTTAATATATTTCTTATTCTATTCGCATCATTCATTAAGCTTGTAAATACTGGTCTTGCAAGCTTCTCCGTTAATTTATTTTCTCTATCTAATAAATTTATATCTTCATCATACCCAAAAAAAGTTCCTTGAGCTTTTATATACTTTTGTATCTTTCTTTTATTTTTTTCATCTACCGTTATTTTTTCCATTTTATCCCCTCTTTTTTTATTCTACTACATCAAAAAATTTTTTACAATATTTTTTAATAATTTTTATCGATTTTACTTGACAAACTTGAATAAAGTTTGTAAAATAGTAAACAATATATTAAATTATGCGTTTGTACAATACAAAGCGATTAGAAGTTACTGTAAGAGAATAAGGGTCATTGGCTGTAAGCCCTTTGAGTTCAACCTAATTTGTGAAACATATTGGAGCATAAATCGAGAGTGGAAAATGTTATACATTTTCAAGCTGGGTGGTACCGCGGAAAATATTTCGTCCCTGCATTATGCATGGGCGTTTTTTGATGCCCAAAGGAAAGGAAGGATTTATATGAGTTCATATAGAACACATACTTGTAATGAGATTAGATTAGAAGATATTGGAAAAAAGGTAAAAATAGCTGGTTGGGTACAAACTATTCGTGATTTAGGTGGTCTTGTTTTTTTAGATATACGAGATATGTATGGTATTACTCAAGTTGTAACATCTGCTGATTCACAAGATGTAGATTTTGCTTCTCACATTCCTATTGAGTCAACAGTTAGTGTATATGGCGAAGTAAAAAAACGTGATGAAGAAACAATAAATCCAAAATTAGAAACTGGATTAGTTGAAATTCGCATTGAAAAAATTGAAGTTTTAGGTAAAAGAACAAAAAACTTGCCTTTTGAAATAAATGCAAATCAAGATGTTCGTGAAGATTTGCGTTTGCAATATCGTTATTTAGATCTTCGAAGTGATAGATTAAAAGAAAATCTTCTATTGCGTAGCAAAGTTATCCAATATTTAAGAGCAGAAATGATAGAAAGAGGCTTTCTAGAAGTCCAAACTCCTATACTTACAAGTTCTTCTCCAGAAGGTGCAAGAGATTATTTGGTTCCAAGTAGATTACACCCAGGTAAGTTTTACGCATTGCCTCAGGCCCCTCAACAATTCAAACAATTATTAATGGCTTCTGGCATTGACAAATATTTTCAAATTGCTCCTTGCTTCCGTGATGAAGATGCAAGAGCTGATAGAGCTCCTGGAGAATTTTATCAACTAGATATGGAGATGTCCTTTAGTACACAAGAAGATGTATTTAATGTAATTGAGCCAGTTATGTATAATACATTTAAAAAGTTTTCTAATAAAAAAATTGCAAGCTATCCTTTTCCAAGAATAAGCTATAAAGATGCTATGCTTAAATATGGAACAGATAAACCAGATTTGAGAAATCCTTTAATCATCATTGATTTATCTGACTTCTTTAAAAAATGTACTTTTAAGCCTTTCATAAATAGAACTGTTAGAGCTATTAAAGTTAGTGGACAATTTTCAAAGGGATTTCACGAAAAAATGCTTAATTTTGCAATGTCTATAGGTATGACAGGTCTTGGATATTTAGAAGTACAAGAAGATTTGAGTTATAAAGGACCTATTGATAAATTCATTCCTGAAAACCTTAAACAAGAATTATTATCATTAGGTAATTTAGAAAAAGGAGATACAATTTTCTTTATTGCAGATAATGAAAAACGTGCAACAGAACTTGCTGGACAAATTAGAATAGAGTTAGGTAAACGCTTAAATTTAATTGATGAAAACTTATTTTCTTTTGCTTGGATTACTGATTTTCCAATGTTTGAGATGGATGAAGAAAATAAATTAGGATTTAGTCATAACCCATTTTCTATGCCACAGGGAGGCTTAGATGCTTTAAAAAGTAAAGATCCTTTGGATATTTTGGCATATCAATACGATATAGTATGTAATGGTATTGAATTATCTTCTGGTGCTGTTCGTAACCATGATATAAATATTATGCTACAAGCTTTCACAATGGCTGGTTATACAGAAGAAGAAGTAAAAACAAAATTTGGTGCTTTATATACAGCTTTTCAATTTGGTGTACCTCCACATGCAGGAATTGCACCTGGTATTGATAGAATGCTTATGTTATTAACAGATTCAGATAGTATTCGTGAAGTTATTGCTTTCCCTCTAAATAGCAAAGCTGAAGATTTAATGATGGGAGCACCAAGCAATATAAGGCGTGATCAATTGCGTGATGTTCATATTACAATTAAAGAATAAAAAAGCTAAAACCCAATTAGTAAAATCTAATTGGGTTCATATATTTATATGTTATTTTTTAATTTTTATTTTTTGTTTACTAAATCTTTTAATGCTTTACCAGCTTTGAATACTGGAGCTTTTGATGCAGGAATTTTGATTTCTTCTTTAGTTTGTGGATTTCTTCCTTTTCTAGCAGCTCTTTTTCTTACTTCGAAAGATCCAAATCCAACTAGTTGAACTTTATCTCCTTTTTTTAATGCGTCTGTTACAACACCTACGAATGCATTAACTGATGCTTCAGCTGCTTTCTTTGTGTCTCCTGTTTTTGCAGCCATTGCTGCGATTAATTCAGCTTTGTTCATTTAAATTACCTCCTATAAGATTTAATATTATGTACTTTTATCGCCTGAACTTAGCGGTATTTGTACTTCTATTTAAAAATATTCGCCAAAATTCCTTAAAATCCTTCTTTTTTTTCAAAAAATTTAATAAATTTTTAATTTTTTCAACATTTTGAAGATTTTTTCTCCTTTAGGTATCTGAATAATTTCTTCTTCACTAAAAATTTTTAAAGCTATTATAGCTAAGCCATATATTATTATTGCTATTATTATTGCTAAAATCGTAGCTAGTTTTTGTGCCATCATTCCTAATAAAACGGTGTATAGAAAATATGAACAAATCCCCATAATTGTTACTGCTATAACTGGTTTTATAAATATCTTGGTAAATGGTAAATCTAGTTTTACATTCCTTCTTAATGATGTACTTGCTATTGTAAATGCCACTGCATGACATACTACTGAAGCCCATGCTGCACCAGATGCTCCAAAAGCAGGATTTGGAACTAATATAAGATTCAAAATCAATTTTGCAAGTACCCCACATCCTAGTGAAACTGCTGGTATCATAAGTTTTCCATAGCCTTGCAATACTCCATTTATAGTTTGGTCTAATATTGTAAAGAAAATTGTTAAACTACTAATTTGTAATATAAGCTCTCCACTACTTGCATTTGGAAATAATAAATTTAAAATTGGACCTGCAAATATACACATTCCTACAGTACAAGGTAATCCTATAAGCATAGATATCAATAATGAAAATGATGTCTTTTTAGTAATTGTTTTAGTATCTTTTTTTGCTTTTGCAGCAGATATCGCTGGTACTAAGGCTGTAGCAAAAGCTACATTAATAGATAATGGCAAACTTGTTAGCATATCAACTTTTCCGCCTAATATGCCATATTGTGCAACTGCTTCGCTTTCTGTTAAAAATTGTTTTAAACTTCTAACTACTGTAAAAGAATCTATATTTTTATTTAATGATGACATTATTGCAGTTAGTGAAATTGGTAATGACACTAATAATACTTTTTTTATAATTGTCTTTACTCTTTCATATTGATAATTTGTTGTTGATTTTACTTCTTTTGCAATTTCTTTTCTAATAGTTTGATAATATAAATACAAATATCCAAATCCAGCAAATGTTGCAAGTGTTGTTGCAAGTGTTGCTCCTGCTGCCATCCATTCTGTTGAAACATGTGATATAATTGCAACAATTTCTACTATTATAATTGTTAATGCTGTTTTAAAAACTTGTTCTAGTGTTTGTGACCTAGCAGTCGCTTTTATATTTTGTCTTCCGTTGCAATATCCTCTCATTACAGAACTAATTGCCACAAAGAAAATTGCTGGTGATAATGCAACAAGGGTCATTTCTGCTTCTGGAATTTGTAACCAATTATATGCAATAACATGTGCTCCTAAGAATAACATTAAGCTACCAATAAGCCCTATTACTGCAAATGTAGCAAATGCAATCTTGAAAATACGATATGCACCTTTATGGTCTCCCACTGCTACTCTTTCTGATACAAGTTTTGATATTGCACTTGGGACTCCTATAGAAGATATTGTGAGTAGCATTGCATAGATTTGATAACTACTTGCTACAATTCCATTTCCTTCGTCTCCAAACCCCTGTCTATTTGTTAAATATAAAGTATATACCATTCCCAATAATTTAATGAGAACTTGTGAAAACATCAGTGTTACTACACCCTGTAAGAAGCCTTGTTTATTTTTTGACGACATTTTATCCTCCTCAAGAAAAGTTTATTTAATTACTTCATTTTATGCAATTCTTTTTTTATTATAATTTTATTTCATATTTTTGGCAATAGTTTTTTTCATTTTTAACAAAAACGACAAGAAAAGAACTCATATGTTGAATTCTTTTCTTGTAAAATTTATTAACTTTATTTTACTGTTTTAATTTCATTGAAAGTAATTTTGAAATTCCGTTTTCCTCCATTGTAACACCATATACACTATCTGCTGCTTCCATAGTTCCTTTCCTATGAGTTATAACTAAAAATTGTGTATCTTTCGCAAATTTCTTTAAATATTCTGCATATCTATATACATTTACGTCATCAAGCGCCGCTTCAATTTCATCTAATACACAGAATGGTGCTGGATTGATTTTTAAAATTGCAAATAGCAATGCAATAGCTGTTAATGCTTTTTCTCCTCCTGATAACAACATCATATTTTGTAATTTCTTTCCTGGTGGTTGTGCAGTTATTTCTATACCACATTCTAGAAGATTTTCTTCATCTTCTAATTTAACTTCTGCTTTTCCTCCACCAAATAGTTCAGCAAAAACATCTCCAAAATTCTTATTTATTTCTTTGAATTTTTCTTTAAATTGCTCTCTCATAATTTGTGTTATATCTGTAATAATCTTTCTTAATTTTGACATTGTGCCTTCTAAATCTAAACGTTGCTCACTCATAAAATCATAACGTTCTTTTAATTTTTTATATTCTTCTATTGAGTCTAAATTAACACTTCCAATATCTCTCATTTGTGCCCTTAATTCATTTACTCTTTTCTTTGTATTTGCAATATTACTTGGTTTTTCATATCCTGCTACATTATTTGGTGTTAATTCATATTCCTCCCATAATTTATTTATAATTTCTGTAATTTCTTCTTGAGCTTTATTTTTCTTAACTTCTAATTTTACAAGTTGGCTTTTTAAATCTTCTATTATGCTAAATTTTTCAGTAATTTGTTCTTCTTGAATTTCTAATTTTTCATTTTTATCTTTTCTATCCTGTTTTAATTCTTCTACCTTTCCACTACTGTTTTTTACATCTTCTTTTATTTTTTCAATCTTATCTTTAATTTCTTGTATTGATTGCTCTAAATTAACATTTTCCTGTTTGCTATTTTCTATTTGTTCTTTTTTATTTTCAATAGTTTTCTGGTTTACTTCTTTTTCTTGATTTATTCTTTCTTTTATTTCTTCGATAGAACTTTCACTTTCATCAAAAGAAGATACTGATATTTTTAAATTTGTAATATCAAAATTCAAATCATCTATATATTTTTGGTCATCTTTGTTTAACTCTGCAAATTCATTGATTTTTTGTGTTAATTTTTCTGTTTCATCTGTTAAGAGTTCAATTTCTTTTTGAATTTCTTCTTTTTTTTCTATTACTTGCTTTTTATTTTCTTCTAATTGATCTTGTTCATTTTTTAGCTTTTTCATACGTTCTTCTAGCTTATTTATTTTTTCTTCACAGTTTTCGATTTTTTGTTTTTGAGTTGCATAAGAAATTTCATTTTCTTGCAATTGTTTTTCTAAACTTATTGCCGTATCAAAAGTAGTTTTCATTGAATTTTCAATTTCTAGTTTTTTATCTTGTAGTTCTTTTATTTTATCTTGCAATTTTTTTATTTCTTTTCCAAGCCTTTCAATTTCTTTGCTTCTGCCTAAAATATTAACTGTCTTTTTATTTACAGCACCACCTGTGATAGCTCCTGATGGATTTATTACATCTCCACCAATAGTAACAATTCTAAATGAATATGCATTTTGTTTCGCTACTTTAATTGCTGTATCCATATTATCTGCAATAACTGTTCTTCCTAATAGATTTAATATTATTTGTTCATATTTTTTACTGTATTTTACTAAATCTGATGCAATACCTATAATTCCCTTTTCATTGCCTTTAATCTTTTCAATTTTCTTCCCTTTTACAGAGGTAATTGGCAAAAATGATGCTCTCCCTATATTGTTTTTTCTTAAATATTCTACTAATTTTTTTGCATCTGCTTCTGTATCTGTTACAATATTTTGTAAAGATAACCCTAAGCACATTTCAATTGCTGTTTCTAGATTTTCTGGTACTTCAATTAAATTAGCAAGAACTCCTTCTACACCTTTTTTTAAATCTGAATTAGTTTCACAGTCTTTCAGTAATGTTTTTACACTTTTGGTATAGCCTTCTTTTTCCTTTTCTGTCTCTATTAAAAAACGTTGTCTTGATTCTTTAATTCTCATTTCATTTTCTAAAGATTTTATTTTTGTTTCATATTCTTTTATTTTTTCTGTTGTTTCTTCTTTTTGTCTGTTAATTTTATCTAATTCACTTCGTGTTTTATTCTTTTGTGCCTCGACTTCATAAAATTCTTTAGCAATTTCTTCTTTTTGCATACGAGAATTATCTAACTCTGATATGGTACTTTGTAAATCTTGTGCTATTTGTTTTTGCCTTTTTTGGTCATTTTCATAATTTATTTCTTTTCCTTGTATTTGTGATTGTTTTTCATATTTTTTATCTGTATTTTCTTCTACTTTCTTTTTATAGGTTTCTATTTCTAATTCTTTACTAGAAAGTTTTTGAGTTAATTTGTCTAATTCTGCTTGCTTTTGAGATAACTCTTTTACAAATTTTTCCTTGTTTTGAATCAAATTTTCACGTTTTTCTTCTTTTTGTTTTTCTTCTTCTTCTAGTTCTTGTAATCTAAGTGTTTTTTCTTCAATTTCTTGCATAAATCTTTTTTGATTTTCTTCATTGTTAGTAATTCTTGTTTGCGCTACACTAATATCTGCGTTTAACATTTCAATTTCTTTTTGACTTTCAAACCCAAGATTTGACATATTTTCTATCTTATTTGTAATTTCATCAATAGCATTTTTTAGCTCCTCTTTAGCATTTTTTGCTCTTTCTAGTTTAGTTTCTTCTTCTTCACATTGCCCTTTTGTAATATTTTCGTTTTCAGTTACTTTTTCTAATTCTTGTTTATTTTGTTCGATATTGTGTAAAAACAAACCTACCTCTATGCTTTTTAATTCATCACGTAAATTAAGATATTTTTTAGCTTTTTCTGCTTGGTTACTTAGTGGTTCTAAGTTTCCTTCTATTTCTGATATAATATCATTTATTCTTAATAGGTTTAACTTTGTATGTTCTAATTTTTTTTCTGACTCTTCTTTCCTATTTCTGTATTTAACAATACCTGCTGCCTCTTCAAATATGTGTCTTCTATCTTCAGATTTATTACTTAAAATCTCATCAATTTTCCCTTGTCCTATAATAGAATATCCATCTTTTCCTATTCCTGTATCCATAAATAGTTCTAAAACATCTTTTAATCTACAAGGCACTTTATTTATATAATATCCAGTTTCTCCGCTTCTATATAGTTTCCTTGTAACTGTAACTTCAGTATATTCAATTGGTAAAGCTCCATCTGTATTATCAAATACAAGTGAGCTTTCTGCAAATCCTAAAGATTTTCTATTTTGAGTACCTGCAAATATTATATCTAATGATTTTGACCCTCTTAATGATTTAATACTTTGCTCGCCTAATACCCATCTAATTGCATCTGATATGTTACTCTTTCCAGAGCCATTTGGACCTATTACTGTTGTTATTCCTTCTTTTAGTTCGATGATTGTTTTGTCTGCAAAAGATTTAAAACCTTGCATTTCTATTCTTTTTAAATACATATTTTACCACCGTACCTAGTGTATATCATTTTTGATTTTTTGTAAAGGGTAATTTTCATAGGTACTCTGCTACCAGTTCTGCTAATTGATATATAAATCTTTGCTTTTGTGGCGTACATTTTTTTAATATATTCTTAAAGTCTTGATTTAGATATTCTCCCTCATTTTCCTTAATTCCAGTAATAAAATACCCTACTGGTGTATCTAGTATTTCTGCAATTTGAACTATTCTTTTTAAATTTATTTTTGAAGCACCAGTTTCCATCCTATTATAAAAACTTACTGAGGTATCTATCCTATCTGACATTTCTTCCTGTGTAAAGTGTTTTTTTATTCTTTCTTCCTTTATTCTTTTTCCAATAAGTTTGTAATCTATTGCCATATTTATCCCTCCTACTCGGCAGTAAATATATCACTATTAGTTTTAGTTTGTCAATAACTTTTTATTTATTTGTAAATATTTATTTATAAGATTGTTTTTTCAATGTTTTGTATTTTTATGTATATATCCGCATATTTTACTTCTCTTTTTAAGAATTCTATAATATCTTTTTTCATTTTTTTATTGATTTGCATTTTTAATAAACTTACACTACCAATTAGAGATTTGTTTTTTATTAGCTTAATCATTTCATAGTTTTGCAAATTTATAAAATTATATGCTAAATTCATACTATATTCTTTAAAACTGGTATATTTGATATAAGTATTTTTGGCTTTATTCCATTTTTCAGTTCCTGTATAAATAATAATTGGAACTATAATTGGTGCTTGTTTATAATGTAAATGGCTTGTCTTCCAGTTTTGTATAAATTCAGTGCATTCCATCAAAACACTATATGCTATATTATAATTTGTTTCTTTTTGGTGTTTTATAAGAAAATATATTTCCCTTTTTTTGTACTGATATATAACAGATTTGTCTTGAATATAAAATTTTTTTAGTGTATTAGAATTTATTTCCCAATTTTTAGTTTTAAAAAAATCATTTATAAAATTTGCGACTTCTGCCTCCTTCTTAATTAGCTCATCAATAATTTTATCTACTGTATCATTTTGCTCATATTGTGCCTGTTTAAAGCTTTTATTTATTTGATTTCTTTTGCTTTCTATTTTTATTGCTTTTAATATTTTTTTGTTTCCTATGCAGTCTAAATAATCGTTGTAAGTAAATATTAACAACTAATCTCTCCTTTTTATTTAATTTAAGTTTTTAGATACTTATAAACTTTTGGGATTTTTTAGATATAAATTTTTAAAGATTTAAAATATTCTTTTCAATTTCTAATTTATATTAACATAAAAAAAGGAGGTTTTCAATATATTCGACAAAACCTCCTAAAATTTGACACAATTATTTTACATTTTCACTAAATTTGTTATTTACTATTTTATCATATGGTGCCTTTGTTTCTAGCTCACCTGCTAATGTCATAACTTCTTGTAATTTATTAAAGCTTTCTTCTTTTAATACTGGTGTTTCATTCCAAGCATCTATATCTTTATAACTTTGTACAGCAGTTGCAATTAGTTTTTCTTCTGTGTCAGGAAAGAAGCTACTAATTACTTTGGCAATTTCTTCTGCTGTATGTTCTTTTACCCATTGTTCTCCTTTATATATTGCATTTGTGAATTTCTGAATCGTATCTTCATTTTTTTCTATATAACTTTTCTTTGCAAAATATGCTGTGTATGGTATTTCTCCTGCTGCTTTTCCAACAGATGCTACAATATATCCTTTTCCTTCATTTTGTGTTAAAGATGCGGTAGGTTCAAATAAAGTAACATATTCTGCATCTCCACTAGTAAATGCACCTGCCATTAAGTCAAATTTTATGCTATCATCTAAATTAGCATCTGTTTGAGGATTGATTCCATTTTGTTTTAATACATACTCTAATGTCATATATGGAACTCCACCTTTTCTACCTGGTATAACTGTTTTTCCTTTTAAATCTTGCCAACTGAAATTATTTGTATTAGTTTTTGCAACTAAAAAAGAGCCATCTTTTTTAGTCATTTGCGCAAATACTTGTGTATAGTCTTCTTTTCCTTCGTTATAAACATATATTGATGCTTCTGGTCCAGCAAAACCAATATCACATTGGTCACTAAGTACAGCTGTCATAACAGTATCTGCCCCTCCACCTGTTGTAAGTTCAATATCTATTCCATTTTCTTCAAAATATCCATTGTTTATAGCAACATACTGAGGAGCATAGAATACTGAACGTGTTACTTCATTTACAGCAATTTTCTTTCGTTCTACTGTGTTTGTTTCATCTTTTTGGTTTAGAATTCCCATTGTAATTCCAGCTATAACAACAATTACAACCACAGCAATAGTAATAATTAACTTTTTCTTCATTATATTCCTCCTTATAATTTATTTAGTATATTTTATGTTTATATAATGAATGTGTGAGTTTTCTTTACTTAAATTTTTTGCTGTTTAAAATACATTTTTCTAATAAAACAACTATACCATACATTATACCTGCTAAAATTCCTAGAATAATTACACTTGTCATAACTAAGTCTAATTTAAATACTTGCCCACCATATACAATCAAGTATCCTAAGCCTGCTTTTGATACTAAAAATTCTCCAGATATTACTCCTACTAATGATAATCCTATATTTACTTTTAATGAGCTAATAAATGTTGAAATATTTGCTGGCAATATTATTTTGGTCAAAATTTGAAATTTAGTTGCTTTAAATGTTTTTGCCATCTTTATTAAATTTTCATCTGTCCTAAGGAATCCATTTAAATTTTCTAAAATTGTAACTATAAGAGAAATTGCAATTGCCATAACTATAATTGCTTGAGTTCCTGCCCCTACCCATATAATTATAATTGGGCCTAAGGCTACCTTAGGTAAACTATTTAATACAACAAGATATGGGTCTGCTACTTTTGCTAAAAAGTTTGACCACCACAAAATAATAGCAATAACAATTCCTAATGTTGTTCCTAATAAAAAGCCTACAACAGTTTCATATGTTGTAACTTGTATATGATGAATTAAATCATTTGCTCCTAAATTTGTTAGTGTTGCCCATATTCTACTTGGTTGACTCGTAATAAAACTATCTATAATTTCTTTATTTGCCATCCATTCCCATATACCTAAAAATGCAATTAGTATAAAAATTTGAGTTACCGCAACAAGTATTTTATTTTTTCTTCTTTTTTGTAGATATTTTTTTCTATCATTTGTTTTCATCAACGCCCAACTCCTTCCATAATGTATTAAAATATTTGCTGAATTTTGGACTTTCTCTACAACTTATTGGATTTCTTTCTTCTTCTTCAAATTCTATTGTATGAATATCCTTGATTGTTCCTGGCCTTTTTGTTAAAACAATTACTCTATCTGACATACTAATTGCTTCAGATATATCATGTGTAACAATAAGTGCTGTAATGTTTTCTTTTCTTAAAATATTGTATATATCATTTGTTACCATTATTCTTGTTTGATAATCTAATGCTGAAAAAGCTTCGTCTAATAGCAATATTTTAGGTTTTATTGCTAATGTTCTAATAAGTGCTACTCTTTGCCTCATACCACCCGATAATTCTTGTGGATATTTATCTTTAAATTCATATAAATTATATTTTTGAAGTAATTTTTTTACATATTCGTTACTTTCTTTGCTTTTTATCCCTTTGAGTTCTAATCCTAACATAACATTACTCCAAATTGTTCTCCATTCTAATAGGCAATCTTTTTGTAACATATATCCTATTTCTTTAGATATTCCTTCTACTTTTTTACCTTGTATAAATATTTCACCTGATGTTTTTTCTTCTAATCCACTAATTATTGATAATAGTGTTGATTTTCCACATCCACTAGGTCCAATAATACTGACAAATTCACCTGCTTTGAGTTTAAAATTTATATTTTCTAAGGCTTTTATTTCTCCTTTAGGAGTTTGATAAATTTTACTGATATTTTTTACTTCTAATATTTTTTCCATAAGTCCCTCCTTTTCTATTGCCTATTATATTTTATGTTAATCGTATTTATGGAGTGACTGACAAATTTCATATATCTATTTATTTTTCCATCTAATTATGCTATCATATTTATAGCAATACATTTAGGAGAAAAATTATGAAAAACTATTATGAAATATTAGAAGTTTCACAGTCTGCTTCACAAGAAGTAATAGAAAAGGCTTATAAAACATTGGCAAAAAAATATCATCCTGATTTACAAGATGGGATTGATAAAACATATGCTGAACAAAAAATGAAAGAGCTTAATGAAGCTTATGATGTTATTTCTAATCAAGAAAAAAGAAAATCTTATGATTTTGAACTTGAAAATTTTGAACGAGAAAAATTGAGAAATACCCAGCAGGAAAAAAAGCAAGTAGTAACTCCCAAGAATATTCCTCATAGCACAAATACTAGTAATGTTGTTGACACTGCTGTACAAAAACAACAAATTCAAGATGACTATATACAGAAACAACAGCAACTTCAATTTGAGTTAGAGAAAAAACAGGCAATTGAAAAAGCTTATTACGATGCATATATTCAAGATTTAAAAAACCGTGGTTATAAAATAAAATATAAGAAGACTTTTAAGCAACATTTAAAAAATTTTATTACTATTTTAGCTGTTATTCTTATTCTATTAGTAATTTTTCAAATTCCTTTTGTAAAAAATTATTTTGTTAATTTATATAATGAAAATGAAATCATTAAATGGATTGTTGATTTATTTTCACTATCAAAAAAATAATTGCTTTACTTTTTAGCAATTATTTTTTATATTATTCATCAAAATATGTACTTACTTCTTGTAGGTCTTCAAATTTATGTTGTCTTAATATTTCATAGGTAATTATTGCAACAGAATTTGATAAATTTAATGATCTTAATGTAGATAGCATTGGTATTCGTATTGTTTTTGTATCTAAATATTTTTTTAGCAATTCTTCTGGTAATCCTTTTGTTTCTTTTCCATATAAAACAAAAACTTCATCCATTTTTGAATAATCTATATCTGTATATTTTGTCTTTCCTTTTGTTGTTGCAAAAAACATATTATTCTCTTCTGGCTTATACTTGTTTAAAAAATCTTTTAATGAATTATGTTCTTCTATTTCAACTTTATCCCAATAATCTAGACCTGCTCTTTTTATTGATTTTTCATCTATTTTAAAGCCTAAAGGATGCACTAAATGTAATTTTGACCCAGTTATTGCACAGGTTCTTGCAATATTTCCTGTATTTTGTGGAATTTCAGGTTCGACCATTACAGTATGTATTATCATTTTTTCATTTCATTCCTTTTTATATATTATTTATAAAAGTTAGAGGGCAGATACTTTATCTGCCCTCTAAAATATCTTTTTTGCTTTGTATTTTTCTAATTATTTTCTTCTTTATTTAAAAATTTAAATGTAAATGCTGCTATTGCAGAACCTACTAATGGCGCTAAGATAAATACCCATACTTGTTTTAATGCTTCTCCACCTAAAAATAATGCTGGTGCTAAACTTCTAGCTGGGTTTACAGATGTTCCTGTTAATTGAATTCCCATAATATGTACAAATGCTAGTGTTAATCCAATAACAACACCTGCTATTTGTGATTTGCTTTCATCTGACGTTACTCCTAAAATTGTATAAATAAATACAAATGTTAAAACAACTTCTGTAATGATTGCTCCTAGCATATTTAAGTTAATAGCTGATAATTCTCCGAATCCATTTGCTCCTAACCCTGTTAATGCAACATCTAATCCAGAACATGCAATAATTCCATAAAGAATTCCTATTCCTATTACTGCTCCGATAACTTGTGCAATTACATATCCAATAAAGTCTTTTACTGTTAGCTTTTTATTAATTAGCATTGCTAAAGATACTGCTGGATTAATGTGGCATCCTGATATATTTCCTATAACATAAGCCATAGCTACAATTGATAATCCGAATGCTAGTGCAATACCTAATATTCCTAATGTTCCTCCTGAAATTGCTGCACTTCCGCAACCGAATAATACAAGCACTGCTGTTCCTATACATTCACATAAATACTTTTTCATATATTTCCCTCCTTATGGCTTTATTATATTGTACCATTATTTTTTTGTCAATAATATTTTTTGTCTAACATATTCATATCCTATAATTCCTGTTGCAACAGATGCATTTAGACTTTCTGTTTTGCCTATCATAGGAATTTTTACTTTTTTATCTGCTATTTCTTGTATTTGCTTTGATACTCCATTTGCTTCATTTCCAATAACTATTGCTTTTTTATAATATTTAATATCATAAATACTTTTATCTGTTTGTAAAGAGGTTGCTACAATTTCAAATTTATGTTTTTTTACTTCTTTTAAAGTTTTACTTAAATCTTCACATTCTAATATATTAACTCTAAAAATTGCTCCCATTGTTGAGCGTACAACTTTTGGATTAAATACATCTGCTGTTCCTTTTGATACCAAAATTTGTGTCAATCCGATACTATCTACTGTTCTTAATATTGTTCCCAAGTTTCCTGGATCTTGAATATCATCTAATACTATTAAAATATCTTCATCATAGTTGATTTGTTGATTTGGGTTGGTTTTTTCTAAAATAGCAATAATTCCTTGGGGTGCAACAACGCTTGTGATGCTTTCAAATACTTTTTTTGTTACATATATACATTCATACTTAGCAATTTCATACATTAAGTCTTTTGGTATTGATTCTGTTTTTTCACAATCGTCGCAAATTACAATTTGATTGATTTTCACTTTTTCTTGTATAGCTTCTGAAATCAATTTAATACCCTCTATAATATATTCGTTACTCAAGTCCCTGTATTTTTTATCCTTTAGCTTTTTTATATGTTTAATATATTCATTTTCTTTACTTGATATTGTTTGCATATTCTTTCCTTTCTAAATTTTATTTTACTCTTTTAAAGTTTTTTTATACTTTATAATTATATTATTTTTTTATATTTTTTTCAATATTACAAAGCAAATCCCTTATCTGGTAATTAACAGATAAGGGATTGCCTTTATCTAAAGCTTATTACTGCACAAATCATAAGAATCATTGCCAAAAGCAGTATTGAAACTGCATTCAGTCCTGTAGAATAGATAAGATCGGTATCCTCGTCATAATACAAGTTAAGAAACATCTCATGATACCATTTTACCTCCTCTTTCTTGAATGCCCGAAATTCAAATACTTTCATACCTTTTTCCAAAATGTTTTTGATTCTTTCTTTCATAATGTTTTCTCCTTTCCCTATAGGGTGTGCTAATTGAAAAAGTTTCTATAAATAAATTATACTACTTTTACTATGCTTTTTCAATTTTTTTTGTTTCTAGGTCTTTTAAAAAATTTGTCACATCATATAAAATTTGTCTCTCATTTGTTGTACCTATTTGCAAAGTAATCATTGGTTTTACTCCTGGTTGAAATTTAATTGCATTTTTGTATTTCTCAACTAATTTTATAACATCAATATTGAATTTACTTTGTTCAAATGTAAATACAACAGCTGTTCCTTTGCTTGCTATTTTAGTAATATAGTATTGTTTTGCTAGATATTTAATCCTTGCAATGTCTAAAAGATTTTCTAGTTCTGGTGGCATATTGCCAAATCTATCTATAATTTCGTCTACAACATTTTGTATATCTTCTTCATTTTTGCATAATGCAATATTTTGATATATTTCTATTTTCTGACTTCCATCAGATATATATTCCTCTGGAATATAGCTTGTAACATTTAACTCAATTTGTAAATCAAGTTCAGGTTCAATTTCAATTCCTTGCATTTCTTTAACAACTTCATCTAATAGATTGCAATATGTATCATACCCTACTTGTTCTAAATGTCCTGATTGAATTTCTCCTAATAAACTTCCTGCACCTCTAATTTCTAAATCTCTCATTGCAATTTTAAATCCTGAACCAAATTCTGTAAATTCTTTAATTGCCTTTAGTCTTTTATCAGCAACTTCAGCTAACATTTTATCTCTTTTATATGTAATATACGCATATGCCTGTCTATCACTTCTTCCTACTCTTCCACGAATCTGATATAGCTGTGCTAATCCCATTCTATCAGCATTTTCCACAATAATAGTATTAGCATTTGGAATATCAATACCTGATTCTAAAATGGTAGTACAAACAAGTACATTCGTCTTTTTATCTATAAAATCTTGCATAATATCTTCTATCTCTTTACCTGTCATGCGTCCATGTGCATATGCAACATTTGCTTCTGGAACTAGTCTTGAAATACTATCAGCCTTTTTTTGAATATTTTCTACATTATTAAAGATATAGAATACTTGTCCATTTCTCTCTATTTCTTTAGTAATTGCCTCTTTTATAACCTCTGTATCATATTCAAGCACATATGTCTGTACTGGTTTACGATTTTGTGGTGGCTCATATATAACTGACATATCTCTAATGCCTACAATAGACATATGCATAGTTCTTGGAATTGGTGTAGCAGTCATTGTTAAAACATCAATATTTGCTTTATATTGTTTAATTTTCTCCTTTGCTTTTACTCCAAAACGATGTTCCTCGTCAATTATCAGTAGCCCAATGTCTTTGAATTCTACATCTTTGCTTAACATTCTATGAGTTCCAATAACAACATCTACTTGACCCAATGCTAGTTTTTTTAATACTTCTTTTTGGTATTTTTCTGATTTAAATCTATTTAATATTTCTACTGTAATTGGAAAGTCTTTCATTCTACTTTTAAATTCTTCATATTGTTGCTGAGCTAAAACAGTTGTTGGAACTAAATATGCAACTTGTTTCTGATCCATTACAGCCTTAAAAGCTGCTCTAATTGCAACTTCTGTCTTTCCATATCCAACGTCTCCACATAATAGTCTATCCATTGGTTTTGGTGCTTCCATATCTTTTTTTACTTCTTCAATACAACGAAGTTGATCATCTGTTTCTTGATATGGGAATTTTTCTTCAAATTGTGTTTGCCAAGGAGTATCTTTACTAAAGCTAAACCCTCTTGTTTTTTCTCTTTTTGCATATAATTCGATAAGCTCTCTTGCCACTTCACGTAAATTTTTCTTAACTCTTGCTTTAGTCTCTTGCCATGCTTTTCCGCCTAATCTATTTATCTTTGGAGATAGACTATCCCCTCCTATATATTTTCTAATAGCATCTAACTGATTTATTGGTACATATAGTATGTCGTCACCTTGATATTTTAATTTAATATAATCTTTTGTTGTTCCATCTGCAGTAATTGTGTTTACACCAGTATATATACCAATTCCATAATTTTTATGTACAACGTAATCTCCAACTTTTAAGTCTGCAAATACTATTTTTTCTCCTTCTTTGTATGCTTGACTTACTAGACTTTTCTTTCTCTTGCCACCTTCAATTAATTCATCTGCTGAAATTACTATTTGTCCAATTTCATTATTTATATACCCTTCTGTTAATTTACCAATTGTAATAGTTACTACTTGCTTTGATTTTGCAATAATAGTCTTATCTAATTTTTCTTCTATTTTGCTAAGTATTTCTCGTTCTTGTAATATTTGTTCTAATTTTTTAGCTTTATCTTTACTTGATACAACAATATATATATTTGATGATTTTTTTATTGCTTTTTGTATATCTTCAAATAGTTGTTCAATTTCACTTTTATAATATGTGATTTCTTTGTATTTAAATTCATATTTAGACATTTTCTCTTTTATTGGTGTATCAGTTTTTTCAATATATATAATCTCATTTTTAGTTTGCTGTAGTTTTTCTTCTATATCCTCATATGGTATAGTATCTGAAATAGCTTGTGGTACAATTTTTTCTTTTTCTAATAGTGCCTTTTCCATATTTTCTATATCTACAATAATATTCTTAGCTCTTTGTTTAATCTTATTTACTTCATCTATTGCTATTATATATTCACTATTAAAATAGTCTAATATGCTTTCTTGTTCTTCATAAAAGCAATCAAAATATTTGTCAATTTTACTGATATAGTTTCCTGCTTTAATTTGTTCTATATCTTGTTCAATAATATTTTCTTGCTTATCATTTGTAATTGTGCTTCTTATATTTTCACAAATTTTTTCAATCGGCTTTTCTAAAACATATTCATATGCTGGTTCAATTTCTATCTTTTCTAAAGTGTTTGTTGACCTTTGGCTTGCAATATTAAAATTTCTAATTGAATCTACTTCATCTCCCCAGAATTCAATTCTTACACCTGTTGCATTATCCATTGAAATATCTAAAATACCACCTCTGATGCTAAATTGACCTCTTCCTTCTACCAATTCACATCTTGTGTATCCGAGATTTACCAAATTTTTCTTGATTGTCTCTAATGAATATACTTCTCCTACTTTGAATGCACATATATTTTTAAATAGAGTTTTTTTACTAGGTAATTTTTGCATTACAGCCTCTATAGTTGTAACAATTATTTGATTTTTCTTTCCCTTTAATTTATTTAATGTATCAATTCTTGCATATGGCAGATCTTTGCTTTCTGCCACATAGTCATATGTTACAATTTCTTTTTTAGGAAAAAAGATAGCTTTATCTGTAAAAAATTTTAAGTTTTCCATTATTTGTCTTGCTTGTACTTCATTATATGTAATAATCACTATTGGTTTTTTTGTATATTCATTTATGCTTGCTAGCATTTGTAACATTCCCACTGGTGTTAAGCCCGATATTCCTACCGGACTTTGTTTATTTTCTATTTGATTTACGAGTTTGACAAATTTTTCTGATTTGCCTAATTCTCCTAGTATAGTATTCATTTTCTTTTTTCCTTCTCTAATTTTGACTTTTAAGTCATTTTATTGTATAATTAAAGTTATATAAAAAAACAAAGGAGGACTTTTTTATGTACGATGGTTACACTGAGGAATATTTAGCATTTGAAACTTCTCTTTCAAAGCGGTTTTTTAAGCCATTACCGTTAAAGATAAAAGACTATGCTATATTGTATGTCTTGGGTGAAGTTTCAAGTTCTTTGAAAGAAGAACTCTACAGTTACATCGACAAGCGGTTTGAAAAGCTGGGAACTTGTATACTCTGGGATAAAACTCCAGAACTCTGTCAGTTACTGGTCAATCATGGCATCACAATTGGCTCAAAAGAAGCCATTATAAAAAGGGATGTTGTGCTTACAAGTAAAGACAAAAAGGCTGTACCAAGAGTAACTTTTAGTATTTGAATCAGAGGGGAAACTGGTAAATTTACTGGTTTCCCCTTCCTCCATTTTATCATTTTTGACTTTTTATCTGTTTTATACTATAATAAAATTACAAAACTATAAAGGAGGGGGCTTTATGTCTTATTATTTTGATGACGATTCTAGCTTTAGTGATACTTTCTCAAGACGGCATTTTTATGATATAACACAAAAAGAAAAGGATGATGCTATAGAATACGTTTTGGGCCGTAGTTATATTCCGTTTTCTTTGACAGAAGAGCTTTACAATTACATTGACCAGCAACTCGAAAATTTAGGTGTTTGCATACTCTCAAATAATACTTTGGACAATATTTTAAGCAAGTATGGTTTTAAAATAAGTGAAAGAATCGGTTCAAAGAGTGTCATTATCAGTCGTCATGGTCTTATAAAAGGTTAGTCTTTAGCAATCAAGTTAGGGGAAATTGGTAAATTTACTAGTTTCCCCTCCTCCTTTTTTTATATTACATTTTAACAACTAGTTTATCAAATTTTGAATGTATATATACTTCTAGCTTTTTCATAAATTCATTTGGTTCAATTTCTTTTTTAGCAACCAAGTCTAATCCCTTTTCCCAACTTGCTGTTAGTTTTGGATTTAACATATCAGGCATAGAACTTTTAACTATATCATATATATATTCCCCTTTTTTTGTTGGAGTTATTATTTGTGTTTTCGAATTTATTTCAATATACTTAATTTTTTCTAATTTTTTCATAATCTCTGCTCTAGTAGCACTTGTTCCAATTCCTGCTCCTTTTATTTGTTCCCTTAGTTCTTCATCTTCTATCAATTTTCCTGCATTTTCCATTGCTAATATAATAGAGCCTGAATTATATCTACTTGGTGGTGTGGTTTCCGCTTCTTTTATTTCTGCATTTTGTAAAATTATTTCTTGTCCTTTTTTCAGATTTTTAAGAAGTTCTAAATTTTCTTCTTTTTTTTCATCACTTTCCACATTTTGTTTTGTATCTGTTGATTGTTTATCTGCTATCTTATCATTTGGTCTTAATATTTCTAAAAAGCCTTTTTCAATACAGACTTTTCCACTAGTAGAAAAGCTTTCATATTTTTCTTCTGTTTCATATACATCAATTGTTACTTGTATTTTATTGTACTCTGCTGGTGGATAAAAAATTGCTAAAAATCTTTTTACAATCACTTTATATATCTGTTTTTGTAAATCTGGCAACTTCTCATAATTTTCATATCCTTGCCCTGTTGGGATAATAGCATAATGGTCTGTTATTTTACTATCATTAACATATTTGGTTTTTACTAAATTTGTTGAATAGCCTTCATCTACCATTTTTTTGATATATCCGCTAACTTCTTCATCTTTAAATCCTTTTGCAATACCATTTAGATTCTTCTTAATTTCCTTCGCTACTGCTGTTGATAAGACTCTTGCATCTGTTCTTGGATAAGTAACTAATTTTTTCTCATATAAATTTTGTATAATTTCCAATGTTTCATCTGGTTTTATTTTAAAACGTTTTGTACATTCATTTTGAATTTCAGCTAAATTAAATAGCAATGGAGCATTTTCTTTTTGCTTTGATTTTTTTAATTCTGTAATTTTAGCATTCTTTCCTTCCAAATTACTAATAAATTGTTTTGCATCATTTTCTTTTTTAAATCCTGTTTCATTATATAGCTTTGGAGATTCAAATTCTGTCGAATTTTGTGTCACCTTCCATTCTGCATCAAAAGTTTTATTTTTTTCTCCGAATTTTCCTGTTACTTTATAATATTTTGTTTTTACAAAGCTTCTAATTTCTCTTTCTCTTGATACTATCATTCCCAGAACACAAGTCATTACTCTTCCTACTGAAATAGATGCTCTATCTTCTGATATGCTTTGTGCTAGTTTTCTTCCATATATAATTGATAATAGTCTTGAAAAATTTATACCTATTAAATAATCTTCTTTTGCTCTTAGATATGCACTATCTGATAAACTATCATATTCTGATAAATCTTTTGCTTCTTTTATTCCTCTTAAGATTTCTTCTTCTGTTTGAGAGTCAATCCATACTCTTTTCATTTTAATCTTAGGGCTTGGCTTTGCCATCATAAATACTAATCTTTGTATGTATTCCCCTTCTCTTCCTGAGTCCCCAGCATTATATATTTCTACAACATCTTCCCTGTGCATAAGTTCTTTTATTATATTAAATTGATTTTGCACATTTGGTATTATTTCATATTTCCACTCTTGAGGAATAAATGGTAATGTGTCTAATCTCCAAAATTTTAAGTTTTCATCATATTTTTCTGGGTAGCTCATTGTAACTAAATGACCAACACACCATGTTATAATCCAATTATCTGATTCAATATATCCATTTTTTCTATTTGTTTGGATTTTAAGTGCTTTAGCAAATTCCATAGCAACAGATGGCTTTTCTGTAATTAGTAATTTTTTGCTCATAATGTCTCCTTTTTGTTTTATCTTAGCTTTTCTGTATTGTACCACATTTTTTTCGTTTTTGGAAGAGTCTTTTTGATAACATTAAAATTTTTTATTCATTTTTTGACAAAATGTTGACTTAGATTTTTTAGTGTAATATAATGCTTATGCAGTAATGCAAATAAGAGGGGGATGTTATGAAAAAAATTAAAATTTTTGCTTGTCCATCAAGCGAAGAATTCACAAAAGAAATTTGTGATATTTTGCACTTACCACTAGGAAAAATGGATTGTTTCAAATTTAAAAATGATAACAATTTTGTGCAATTATTAGAAACTGTTCGTGATTATGATGTTTATGTTGTTCAATCAACTAAACCACCTGTTAATGAAAGAATTATGGAATTATTGATTACAATTGATGCTTTGAAGCGTGCATCAGCTAAACGAATTACAGTTATTTTACCATATTTTATTTATTCACGTTCTGATAAAAAAGACCAGCCTCGTGTGCCTATTACAGCAAAGCTAATTGCTGAAATTATTGAAGCCGCTGGAGCTGATAGAGTTACTACTTGTGATTTACACAATCCTGCTATTCAAGGATATTTTAATATAAATTGTGATAGGTTAACTGCTCAATATACATTACAATCTTATTTCAAAAATAAAAATATTCCATCTGAAGATATGGTTGTTGTTGCTACAGATGCAGGAAGTTCTAAAAAAGCATATAAATATTCAGAATATTTTGGATGTCCGATTGCATTGATTGATAAAAGAAGGCTTGGTAATGATGACCATGCAGTTGCAAGTACAGTTATTGGAGATGTAAAAGATAAATATGCTCTTATCTTTGATGACGAAGTTGATACTGCCGGGTCTTTGATTGAAACTGTACAAATTTTAGAAAAATTTGGTGCAAGAGAAATACATGCTGGTTGTACACATGGTGTACTATCAGGACCTGCAATAGATAGAATAAAAAATTCTTCTATTCAAGAGCTTGTCATTACAAAT
>CANQWU010000017.1 GCA_947627605.1 uncultured Clostridia bacterium | reverse complement strand
CTAAATATGAAAGCAATGTCACAAACACTTAACTTTGGAAAGTCAGTAGCAGATAATGGCTGGGGAATGTTTGTAACTTTCTTACAATATAAGCTTGAAGAAAAAGGAAAACAACTAATAAAAGTAGACAAGTTTTTTGCAAGTTCTCAAATCTGCAACGTTTGCGGTTACAAAAATCCCAAAACAAAGAATCTAAGTATTAGAGAATGGAATTGCCATAAATGTGGAATTCACCATGATAGGGATATAAATGTTGCAAAAAATATAAGAAAAGAAGGAATGAAACTAGCAATAGCATGATAAATAAATAGAACCGTGGGACACACGGAGATAGCTCGTTTATGCTCAGCATATTAGTGTTGTCGAGCGAGAAGCCCCCACTTCTTAAGTGGTGGGAGTATGTCACCATATATGAAAGGAAGGAATTTTATAATGATAAAAAAAGTAGCAATATTAGCAAATGGAGGAGATGTAGCGGGCTTTAATGCTGTTATAAGAGGAATTGTTAAAACAGCAGAAAATAATGGAATAGAAGCATATGGATTTATTGATGGATATACAGGATTATTAAAAAATGAATATATTAAATTAAGTACAGCATCAGATGGAAATGCAGAAGGAATCTTACCAAAAGGTGGTTCAATTATTGGTTCTTCAACAAATGCAAATGTATTTAATTATAAAATAACAAAAGAAAATGGAGAAGTAGAATATAAAGATTTATCAGATGTTTGTGTTGAAAATCTAAAAAAAGATGAATTTGACTGTATCTTTACTTTAGGTGGAGATGGAACACAAAAATCAGCAAGAGATTTTTCAACAAAGGGAGTAAATGTAATTGGTGTACCAAAAACAATTGATAATGATGTTGCATGTACAGATATAACATTCGGATACAATACAGCAGTATCAGTAGCTATGGAGGCAATTGATAGATTACACACAACAGGAGAAACTCATCACCGTATTATGGTATTAGAAGTTATGGGAAGATATGCAGGATGGATAGCGCTAGAATCTGCAATCGCAGGAGGAGCAGATGTTGCACTTATTCCGGAAATTCCATATGATATAGAAAAAGTAGCATCTAAAATAAAAAACAGACAATCAAGAGGAAAAAATTTCAGTATTGTTGTTGTATCAGAAGGAGCAAAGCCAAAAGGTGGAGAAATGACAATACAAGGAACAAGAAATAATGGACAAGGTGTTGACAATACTAAATTAGGTGGAATTGGAGAAATTGTTGCAAAACAATTAGAAGAAATAACTGGATTAGAAGCAAGAAATACTACATTAGGATATATGCAAAGAGGAGGAACGCCAACAGCATATGATAGAGTTCTTTCAACAAAATATGGAACAAAAGCAATGCAATTAGCTATAGAAGGAAAATTTGGCAGATTAACAGTTATAAAAAATGGAAAACTAGATGATGTAAGTTTAGAAGATGTTGTTGGAAATAATACTAAAATAGGAGCTGTATCAGGAAACACAGAACAAAGTAACCTTAGAAAAGTAACACTTGATGATGATTTAATAAAAACTGCAAGAAGTGTTGGAATAAATTTAGGAGATTAGAGAGGGGCATATAATATGTTAGATAAAAAATATAATGCAGAGGAAAAAGAAAAAAAGTGGCTAGATTATTGGAAAGATAATAAAATTTATGAATTTAAAAGAAATGGAAAAGAGATATATTCAATAGATACTCCTCCACCAACAGTTAATGGGAAAATTCATATAGGACATATTTTTTCATATACACAAACAGAAATGTTAGCAAGATATAAAAGACTAAGAGGATATAATATTTTTTATCCATTTGGATTTGACGATAATGGTTTACCTAGTGAGAGATTAGTAGAAAAAGAGCAAGGAAAAAGGGCGCATGAAATAGGTAGAGAAGCTTTTTCTAAATTATGTTATGAAACAACAGATAAATATGAAGCAGAATTTCAAGAATTATTTAGTAAAATGGGAGTAAGTACAGACTGGAATATACATTATAAAACAGTAAGCCCATCTACAATAAAAATTAGTCAAACCTCTTTTTTAGATTTGGTGTCAAAAGGACATTGCTATCATAAAGAAAGTCCAGCTTTATGGTGTAATGAATGTAGAACATCTATAGCACAAGCAGAATTGGAAACAAAAACTATAAAAACAACATTTAATTACATAAACTTTAAAACAGTAGAGGATAACGAAGAATTCACAATTGCAACAACAAGACCAGAATTATTACCAGCAATTGTGTGTGTATTTGTTAATCCAGAAGATGAAAAGAGAAAACATTTAATAGGAAAAACAGCACACATTCCAGTAATAGATGTTGAAGTTCCAATTATGGCAGATGCAAAGGTTGCTCTAGATAAAGGAACAGGAGTTGTTATGTGCTGTACTTTTGGAGACCAAACTGATATTGAATGGTGGAAGAAATATAATTTACCACTTAAATACATATTTACCGTAGATGGAAAAATAGCTGAATCTGTACCAAATTACGGAGGATTAAAAATAAAAGAAGCTAGAAAGAAAATCATTGAAGATTTGCAAGAAGGTGGATATGTAGTAAAAATAGAAGAACTAGAACATGAAGTACAGACACATGAAAGATGTGGAAAAGAAGTCGAATATTCAGTAATGAAGCAATGGTTTATAGATACGATGAATCATAAAGAAGATTTTATAAAAATAGGAAATGAAATAAAATGGCATCCAGCACATATGCATGTTAGATATGATGAATGGGTAAATAATATAGCATGGGATTGGTGTATTTCAAGGCAAAGATATTTTGGAGTACCATTCCCAGTATGGTATTGCAAAGATTGTGGAGAGCCTATATTTGCTCGGAAAAGAGGATCTACCAGTAAATCCACTAATAGATAATCCAAAAGTAGAAAAATGTCCAAAGTGTGGATGTATAGAATTTATACCAGAAACAGATGTTATGGATACATGGGCAACTTCTTCAGTAACACCACTTATAAATATGAAATATGGTGAAAAAGAAAATTATGAAGATATTTTAAAACCAATGAGTTTAAGAACAAATGCTAGTGAAATTATAAGAACATGGGACTTCTATACCATAGTAAAAAGCTTTTATCATTTTGGACAGAGACCTTGGGATAATGTAATGATTTCAGGATTTGTTATGGCAAGTAAAGGTGAAAAAATTAGTAAAAGCAAAGGAAATAGTAAACATGAGCCAATAGATTTAATTAAACAGTATTCAGCAGATGTCCTTAGATATTGGGCTGGAACAGGAAGACTAGGAACAGACATTGTATTTAGTGAAGAAACTTTACTTCGTGGGAAAAAATTGATAAATAAGATATGGAATGTTTCAAAATTTATTGAAATGCATCTAACAGATTATGAGGATAAACAATTTGAAACATTTGAATATATTGATAAATGGATATTAGGGCGTTTTCAAGAAATGGAAAAGCAATTTATCAGTTATTTAGACGAATATGAAGTTGGATTAGCATTAAATATTCTGGAGAAATTTTTCTGGGAATTTTGTGATAATTATATAGAAATTGTAAAACATAGATTATATAGACCAGAGGAATTCGGAGAAGTTCCAAGATACAGTGGACAAAAAACAGTATATATTTTATTATATAAATTACTACAAGATTTTAGCATTTTCTTTCCATTTATAACAGAAGAAATCTTCCAAGAACTATATCATAATAATAATTCTATTCATACAACAGAAATAAAAGCTTTGGATTATAGCTTTGGTAAGGAAATAGAATTAGGAAACCAAATAATGGAGATTATAAGTCAAGCAAGAGGAACAAAAACAAATAGTAGTGTATCTTTAAAAACACCTATTAAAAATTTATCAATAGGAGTAAGCAAAGAATTGAAAGAGGCTATAGACGAATCAATAAAAGACTTTAAAGCAACTTTATTTATTGAAAATTTACGAACAAAACTAATAGACAAAGACTATGAAGTATATGACATTGAATTAAATTTAGAAGAAAGTAAATAAAATTAAAGAGAACTGATAAAAAATTATTAGTTCTCTTTTTATAAAAGAGGCTTAGTTTACAATAAATTTGCCAAAAGCACTTGACAGTTTACGATAATATAAGGTAAAATATAATAGGTAAGAAAAAAATATATTGTTTAAAATTATTATATATTTTATTCGAACATTGAAAATTAAATAAGAAAGAGGTGTATACTTATGAACATAGTTGTCATAGTAGCCGCTGTCTTAATCTCACTTGCAGTTGGAGCTGTTATAGGTGTTCTATACAGAAAAAAAATTGCAGAATCTAAAGTTGGAAATGCTGAAGAAGAAGCAAAAAGAATTGTTAATATGGCAAAAATAGAAGCTGAAAACTTGAAAAAAGAAGAAATTATCAAGGCAAAAGAAGAAATTATGACTAGTAGAAAAGAATTAGATCAAGAGATTAAAGAAAGAAGAGGCGAAGTACAAAGACAAGAAACAAGATTAATTCAAAAAGAAGAAAATCTTGATAAACGTTCAGAAAACTTTGAGAAAAAAGAACAAGACTTAAACAGACAATTTGAAGAATTAGAAAAACAAAAAGAAGATTTGGACAAAATGTATGCAGAAGAATTAAACAAATTACAAGAAATTGCATCTTTAACAAAGGAAGAAGCAAAAAATATTCTTTTGCAAGAAGTTCAAAAAGATATTACTGCAGAACAAGCAGAATTGATTAGAGAATCAAGTAGAAAAATTAAAGAAGATTCTATCAAAAATGCTAAAGAAGTACTTACATATGCAGTACAAAAGTGTGCAGCAGATCACTCACAAGAAACTACAGTATCTATTGTAGCATTACCTAGTGATGATATGAAAGGTAGAATTATAGGTAGAGAAGGAAGAAACATTAAAACAATTGAAACACTAACAGGAGTAGATTTAATCATTGACGATACACCTGAAGCAGTCGTATTATCAGGATTTGATCCATTAAGAAGAGAAGTTGCTAAAATTACACTAGAAAAACTAATTGAAGATGGTAGAATTCATCCAGCTAAAATTGAAGAAACTGTTGAAAAGGCAAAACAAGAACTAGCAGAAACAATAAAAGAAGAGGGAGAAAGAGCAGTTTTAGAAACAGGTGTAATTGGTTTACATCCAGACATTGTTAAATTGATAGGAAAACTAAAATATAGGACAAGTTATGGACAAAATGTATTAAACCATTCAATAGAAGTATCTAATTTAGCAAGAATTATGGCTGAAGAATTAGGACTAGATTCAAAACTAGCAAGGCGTGCAGGTCTATTACATGATATAGGAAAAGCATTAGACCATGATATGGAAGGAACACACATAGAAATTGGTGTTGAAATCTTGAAAAAATACAAAGAAAATCCATTAGTTATAAATGCTGTAGAAGCACATCACGAAGATGTAGAACCACAAACATTAGAAGCAGTATTAATTCAAGCAGCAGATGCTATTTCAGCATCAAGACCAGGAGCAAGACGTGAAACACTAGAAGCATATATTAAAAGACTACAAAACTTAGAAGAAATTGCAGATTCTTTTGATGGAGTTGAAAAATCATTTGCTATACAAGCAGGACGTGAGGTAAGAATTATTGTAAAACCAGATAAAATTTCAGATGATCAAATGACTATTTTAGCAAGAGATGTTTCAAAAAGAGTTGAAAATGAAATGGATTATCCTGGACAAATTAAAGTCAATGTCATTAGAGAAACAAGAGTAGTAGATTATGCTAAATAATTTTAAAGAGAATATTTTAAAAAAAATATTCTCTTTTTTTAAAAGATGTGTTATACTGATATGCGGGAAATGAAAAGTAGAAAGGAATGAAGAAATGAAAGGATATTTAGTATTAGAAAATGGACAAATATTTGATGGCGATAGAATTGGATTTCATAAAGACACAATATGTGAAGTAGTATTTAATACTTCAATGACAGGATATTTGGAGATTTTTACAGACCCATCATATGCAGGACAAGGAATAGTAATGACATATCCACTAATTGGAAATTATGGATTAACACTAGAAGACAAAGAATCAAGAAAACCTTGGGTAGAAGCTGTATTTGTACACGAATTAGCAGAAATTGAAAGTAATTTTCGTTCAAAACTACATGTAGAAAAATTTTTAAAATATAATCAAATACCAGGATTACAAAATGTAAATACAAGAAAATTAACAAAAGTATTAAGAAAAAATGGAACAATGAGAGGAATGTTAACAGACGACATAACTGACTTAAATAATATATTAGAAAAAATTAAATCATATCAAAATAATGACTTGGTTAAACAAGTTTCATCATCAGAAATTACACAAGTAGGAGATGGAGATATTTCCATTGGACTATTTGATTTTGGTTCAAAACAAAACATTATTGCATCACTATTAAAAAGAAATTGCAAAATAACAATATTCCCACAGGACACACCAGCTGAGACAATTCTATCATATAATTTACAAGGAATTGTTCTTTCTAATGGTCCAGGAAACCCAGAAGATTGCAAAATAGCAATTGAAAATATTAAAAAATTATATAATTCCAATATCCCTATTTTTGGAATATGTTTAGGACATCAGTTAATGGGACTTGCAACAGGAGCAAAAACATATAAGCTAAGATATGGACATCGTGGTCCAAACCATCCAGTGAAGGATTTAAAAAGAGATAGAGTATATATAACTTCACAAAATCACGGTTATGCAATAGATGATAAAACAATAGACCCAAAAATTGCAGAAGTATCACATATAAACTTAAATGATAATACTGTAGAAGGCTTAAAATATAAAAACAAAGAAATATATACAGTACAATTTCACCCAGAAGCATGTCCAGGACCAAGAGACACAGAATATCTTTTTGACGAATTTTTAGAAAAATTGAAATAAGAAAGGAAAAATCAATATGCCTAGAAATAAAGAAATAAAAAAAGTATTAGTTATTGGCTCAGGACCAATTATAATAGGACAAGCAGCAGAATTTGACTATGCTGGAACACAAGCATGTGAGGAATTAAAAAAAGAAGGAATAGAAGTTGTTTTAGTTAACTCTAATCCAGCAACAATTATGACAGATAAGCATATGGCAGATAAAATATATATAGAGCCAATTACTGTTAAAACTGTACAAAAAATCATTGAAAAAGAAAAACCAGATAGCATATTACCAAATCTAGGAGGACAAACAGGATTAAATATTGCAATGGAATTATTTGAATCTGGTTTTTTAGAAAGACAAAATGTACGTTTACTTGGTACATCTCCAGAAGGAATAAAAAATGCAGAAGATAGACAAGCTTTTAAAGATATGATGGAAAGCATAAATGAACCTTGCATTGCAAGTAAAGTAGTTGAAAAAGAAGAAGATGCAATTGAATTTGCAAAACAAATCGGTTTACCAGTAATTGTTAGACCAGCATATACATTAGGTGGAACTGGTGGAGGAATTGCAAATACAATAGAAGAACTAAGAGAAATTTCAGAAAGTGGCCTTAGACTATCAAGAGTACATCAAGTATTAATTGAAAAATGTATATCTGGATGGAAAGAAATTGAATATGAAGTAATGAGAGATGGTAAAGGAAATTGTATTACAATTTGTAATATGGAAAATGTTGACCCAGTTGGCGTACATACAGGAGATAGTATTGTTGTTGCTCCATCACAAACATTAGCAGATAAAGAATATCAAATGTTAAGGTCATCTGCAATTAAAATAATATCTGCTCTAAAAATTGAAGGAGGTTGCAATGTACAATTTACATTAAATCCAAATAGTTTTGAATATGCAGTAATTGAAGTAAATCCAAGAGTTAGTAGGTCATCTGCCTTAGCATCTAAAGCAACAGGTTATCCAATAGCAAAAGTATCAACAAAAATTGCAATTGGATATGCATTAGATGAAATAAAAAATGAAGTTACTAAAAAGACATATGCATGTTTTGAACCTGTATTAGACTATGTAATTGTAAAAATACCAAAATGGCCTTTTAATAAGTTTTTAACAGCTAGTAGAGAATTAGGAACACAGATGAAAGCAACAGGAGAAGTTATGGCTATCGCGCCAAATATTGAAGCAGCTTTGTTAAAAGCAATTCGTTCTTTAGAGGAAAATCTTGATTCTATGGAAATGCCTAAAATTAGAGAATATTCAACAGAAAAAATATTAGAAAAATTGCACCATATAGATAATGAAAGAATATGGGTAATTGCAGAAGCATTAAGAAGAGGAATTACATTAAATGAAATATATAATATAACAAAAATAGATAAATTCTTTATCAATAAAATTGATAGAATTGTTAGAATGGAAGAAATACTAAAAACAGAAAAACTAACAGTAGATACAATAAAAAAAGCTAAAATGATGGGATTTACAGATACTGTTATTAGTAGGTTAAGTAAAAAGAAAGAAGAAGAAATAAAACAAATTAGAAAAGAAAATGGCATTATTGCAAACTTTAAACTAGTTGATACTTGTGCTGCAGAATTTGAAGCACAAACACCATACTATTATTCAAGTTATGATGATGAAAATGAAAGCATTAAATCAGAAAATGATAAAAAAATTGTTGTATTAGGCTCAGGACCAATACGTATAGGACAAGGAATTGAATTTGATTATTGTAGTGTACATAGTGTTATAAGCTTAAAAGATTTAGGATATGAAACCATTATAATAAATAACAATCCAGAAACAGTTAGCACAGATTTTGATATAGCAGATAAGCTATATTTCGAACCACTAACTAAAGAAGATGTAGAAAATATCATTGAAGTAGAAAAAACATATGGAGCGATAGTTCAATTTGGTGGGCAAACAGCCATAAAATTAACAAAAGCCTTAACAGAAATGGGAGTTAGAATATTAGGTACATCTGAAGAAAATATGGATAGAGCAGAAGACAGAGAAAAATTTGACGAAGCACTAGAAAAGTGTGGAATATTAAGACCAAAAGGAGATACTGTTTTCACAGTAGAGGAAGCAAAAGAAGTAGCAAATCGTTTAGGATATCCAGTACTTGTTAGACCATCATATGTATTAGGTGGACAAGGAATGGCAATTGCTTATGATGATACAGAGATAGAAGAATTTATTGGAGAAATCAATAAAATAGCACAAGAGCATCCAATTTTAGTAGATAAATATATGATGGGAAAAGAATTGGAAGTTGATGCAATTTGCGATGGAGAAGATGTTTTAATTCCAGGAATTATGGAGCATTTAGAAAGAGCAGGAATACATTCTGGAGACAGTATATCTGTTTATCCAACACAAACAATAGAGGAAAGACATAAACAAAAAATAATTGAATATACTGAAAAAATTGCAAAAGAATTAAATATTATAGGTGTATTAAATATTCAGTTTATTCTTTCTCATGATGAAATATATATTATAGAGGTAAATCCAAGGTCAAGTAGAACAGTACCATACATTAGTAAAGTAACATCTTTACCTGTAATTGATATTGCAACACAAGTAATTTTAGGTAAGAAACTAAAAGAATTGCCATATGGTGTAGGAGTATATAAACAAAATGAATATATTGCAGTTAAGATGCCAATTTTCTCATTTGAAAAGATAAAAAATGCAGACACAAGCTTAGGTCCAGAAATGAAATCAACAGGTGAAGTATTAGGAATATCAAAAAACTTTTCAGAAGCAGTATACAAGGCATTTATAGGAAGTGGAGTTGATTTGACTGAAAGAGGAAAAATTTTAGTTACTGTTAGAGATAAAGATAAAGCAGAAACTTTACCACTTGCAAAAGAATTAAAAGAAATTGGATATGAAATTTATGCAACTTCAGGTACGGCAAACTATTTAAAAGAAAATGGAGTAGAAGTAAAAGCAGTGCCAAAAATATGGGAAGGTACAGATAGTATTATAAATTTAATTCAATCAGGTAAATTGAGCTTTATTATAAATACACCAACAAAAGGAAAACAATCTAATAGAGATGGATTCAAAATAAGAAGATTAGCGGTTGAATGTAAAGTACCTTGTTTTACTTCATTAGATACAGTTAAAGCTTTATATGATGCTATAAAAAATGATATCAAAGAAGAAGATTTAGAGCCTGTTGATATGACTCAAATTTAGAAAGGAAAGATAAGATGAAAATTTTAGCAGTGGGAGACATTATAGGGAATTCAGGAGTAAAAGAATTACAAAAACAATTGCCAATAATTAAAAATGAATATGATATTGATTTTGTAATTGTAAATGGAGAAAATTCAGCAGAAGGAATGGGAATTACAGAAAAAAATTTCAATGATATCCTAAGTGCTGGATCAGATATTGTTACAATGGGAAATCATACATGGGCAAAAAAAGATATATTTAAGTTTATTGACAATCCTAAAATTATTAGACCGGCTAACTATCCAGAAGGAGTTGTTGGAAAAGGATATAAAATTTTAGAAAAAAATGGGAAAAAGATTGCTGTTATAAACTTAATAGGAAGAGTAGATATGTCAGTATTATCTGAAAATCCATTTTTGAAAGCTAAAAAATTGGTAAATGAACTAAAAAATCAAACAGATATAATTATAATTGATTTTCATGCAGAAGCTACAGCTGAAAAAATAGCAATGGGATATTACTTAGACGGAGAAATAACAGCTCTTTTTGGAACACATACACATGTACAGACAGCAGATGAAACAATTCTTCCAAAAGGGACAGGATACATTACAGATATTGGAATGACAGGACCAAAACATTCTGTAATAGGAATGGAAATATCAGCATCTATTAAAAGATTTGAAACAACTTTACCAGAAAGATACAAAATAGCAGATGGAGCCTGTATATTTAATGCTATTATTTTTGATATAGATAATAATACAAACAAAGTGAAAGAAATAATAAGAATAAAAAAGTAAAAATGATTAAATTGTAATTGTCGAAAACGGTCGAAAACATATGTATATTGCGATGAAAAGTTAAAGAATTTTTTTAAAACCTCTTTACAAAGATTTCCAGATATTGTAAAATTACAATCGTAAAAGTTGCAACAAAAATTAAATTAGTAGGAGGAAAAACGAAAATGGAAATTTTAAAAATTTCATCAAAATCAAACCCTAATTCAGTAGCTGGAGCAATTGCTGGATTAGTAAAAGAATCAAACAAAGCAGAAATGCAGGCAATTGGAGCAGGAGCATTAAATCAAGCTGTCAAAGCAGTAGCTATTGCACGAGGATTTGTAGCACCATCAGGAGTAGACTTGGTTTGCATTCCAGCTTTTGCAGAGGTAGAAGTAGAAGGAGAAGACAGAACAGGAATTAAATTGATTGTAGAATCAAGAGTATAGATGTTTAAAATAATAAAAAGGATAGAAAAGCAATTTTTTCTATCTTTTTTGTTTTTAGTATACTGACCTGACCGTCCATACCAATAGAAAAAAAATTAAAAATGTTATATATATATTAGAGTAAAGGAAAAGGTAAAATGAAATCAATAAAAATAATTAAAACAGGTGCATATTTTCCAGAAATACTAGTGGAAAACAGCAAAATTGAAAAGAAATTCGAATTAGAAGATGGATATATTAAAAAACGAACAGGAATTAAGTCAAGATATTATACTAATGAATTACCAGAAGAAATGGCAAAAAAATTAGTCCAAAAAATGTTTGAACAAAATAAAGAATATGCAAAAGATATAGGCTTAATAGTTGTTGCAACAGTAACACCAACACAATTTATTCCAGGAATTTCAAACTATATTCAAAAGGCTTTAAATATACAAAATTGTATTTGCCTTGATATGCTTGCAGGATGTGCAGGCTTTATAAATGCAGTAGATATTGCACATAAATATTTATCAACAAATATAGTAAAAAAAACATTAGTTGTAGGAATAGAACAGATTTCTAAATTTTTAGATAAAAAAGATATATCAACCTCAATTGTTTTTGGTGATGGAGCTGGCGCTATTTTATTAGAAGCAACAAAAGAACCAAAAAAATATCATTCTGTTATACAGTCAACAATTGATGATAAAGAAATACTAAAAGCTCAAATCAATCAAAAAAATGAGTTACATATAGAAATGAAGGGAAGAGAAGTATATAAATATGCAGTTACTAAAACAGTTGAAAATATAAATAAAATTTTAGAAGAAACAGGAGAAACATTAGATAATATAAAATACATAGTTCCACATCAATCAAATGCAAAAATTATAAAAGCAGTTGCATCTAGATTAGGTAAAGAAAGTAAAAAAATGTATATGAACATAAAAGATATAGGAAATACATTTTGTGCCAGTATTCCAATTGCTTTAAATGAAATGTTTGAAAAACAATTATTAGTAGAACAAGATAAAATTATTTTATTAGGATATGGTGGAGGACTAAATACAGGAAGTATATTATTAGAAATTTAAGTTAGAGAGGAATGAAATAGAATGAAAGCAAAAAGAGCTTTTTTATTTCCAGGTCAAGGATCACAAGTAGTTGGAATGGGAAAAGACATTTATGAAAAATATGAAGAAGCCAAAAAAGTGTATGAAGAAGTAGAAAAAATTTCAGGAATGCCTATTAAACAAATTTGTTTTGAAGGGTCTGAAGAGGAATTAAATAAAACTGGAAATACTCAAATTGCTATATTTACAACAAGTATGGCAATAGTCAATGTATTAAAAAATAAAGGAATTAAAGCAGATATAGCAGCAGGTCTAAGCTTAGGTGAATATACAGCATTAGTGTATGCAGGGATATTAGATTTTACACAAGCAATAAAACTAATTCAAAAAAGAGGATTTTATATGGAAAATTTAATTCCAAAAGAAAAATATGCTATGGCAGCAGTTATTGGATTAGATTCGAAAATAATTGAAGATGTATGTAGCCAAATTTCTAAAGAAGGAAAATTTATTGCTCCAGCAAACTATAATTATTCAGAGCAAACTGTAATTTCCGGAAATGAAAATGCAATTGAAGAAGCAATAATAAAATTAAAAGAAATTGGAGCTAAAAAAGTTATTAAATTAAAAACAAGTGGACCATTTCATACAATAAAGTTATTAGAAGCAAAAGAAGCATATGAAAAAGAATTAAAAGACATTAATTTTAAAATAGAGCAACCTACAAAAGTAATAAAAAATATAGATGGTATGTTCTATAATTCAGGAGATAACATAAAAGAAATTTTAGCAAATCATATTATTTCACCTGTTAGATTTGATAAAGCAATTCATTTAATGCAAGAACAAGGAATAAATGAATTTGTTGAAATAGGACCAGGAAAAACACTAACAGGGTTCATAAAAAAGGAAGATAAAGATGCAAAACTTTTTAATATTAATGATTTAAACACATTAGAGCAATATATTATGGAAAGAGAGGAAAATAAAAATGAATGTAAAAACAGTATTTATTACAGGTGGGGCAAGAGGAATAGGGAAGCAAACTGCTTTAAAATTTGCTAAATTTGGATATAATGTTGTTATAAATTATGTATCAGAAAAAACAGATGTAACTAAATTAAAAGAAGAGTTACTAGCAGAAGGAGCAAATGATGTAATTTTGGATAAAGCTGATGTTACAGATATAAATCAAATGGAAGAGCTAGTAAAAAACACAATTGAAAAATTTAATAGTATTGATGTATTGGTAAATAATGCAGGTATTACAAGAGATAATTTGTTATTAAGAATGTCTGAAGAAGAATTTGGCAAAGTAATAGATGTAAACTTAAAAGGAACATATATTGTTACAAAATTAGTTACAAAGTATATGATGAAACAACGTAAAGGCTCTGTTATAAACCTATCCTCTGTTGTAGGTGTTGTAGGAAATTCAGGACAATGTAATTATTCTGCATCAAAAGCAGGAATAATTGGTTTTACAAAAAGCATTGCAAAAGAATTAGCATCTAGAAATATACGAGTAAATGCAGTAGCACCAGGATTTATTGAAACAGATATGACAGATGTTTTATCAGATAATGTAAAAGAAGATATATATAAACAAATACCATTAAATCGTATGGGAAGTGCAAAAGAAGTAGCTGAACTAATATATTTTTTAGGAGAAGATACAAGCTCATATATTACAGGGCAAGTTATAAATGTAGATGGTGGAATGGTTATGTAAGGAGGAAACAATAATGGAAAGAAGAGTTGTAATAACAGGCTTAGGTGCAATTACACCAATTGGAAACTCTACTGAAGAATTTTGGAATGGAATAAAAGAAGGAAAATGTGGAATTGATAAAATTACAGCATTTGATACAACTAATTTTAAAGTAAAATTAGCAGCAGAAGTGAAAAACTATAATCCAGAAGAATATTTCGAAAGACATGAAGCAAGAAGATTAGATAAATATTCTCAATTTGCAATGATTGCATCAAGAGAAGCATGGAAGGATAGTAAATTAAATAAAGAAACTGAAAATATGGAAAGAGTTGGGGTAATTATAGGCTCAGGAATTGGTGGTGTACAGACAATAGAAGCAGAAAACCAAAAATGTGTTGAAAAAGGACCTGATAGAGTTTCTCCAATGTATATTCCAATGGCTATTTTAAATATGGCTACTGGAAATGTTGCAATAGATATAGGTGCAAAAGGACAATCTATTTCAATGGTAACAGCTTGTGCATCTGGAACACATTGTATTGGTGAGAGTTATAGAATGATTAAACATGGATATCAAGATATTATACTAGCAGGAGGAACAGAAAGTTCTATTACACCATTGAGTATAGCCGGATTTATGAATATAAAGGCACTTTCAAAATCAGAAGATAAAACAAGAGCAAGTATGCCTTTTGATAAAGAACGTAATGGATTTGTAATGGGAGAAGGAGCAGGAGTTTTAATATTAGAAGAATTAGAACATGCTAAAAAAAGAAATGCAAAAATATATGCAGAAATTGTTGGATATGGAGCAACTTCAGATGCATATCATATAACTTCACCATCACCAGATGGAGAAGGTGGAGCAAGAGCAATGAAAATTGCAATTCAAGAAGCAAATGTGAAACCGGAAGATATTACATATATAAATGCACATGGTACATCAACACATTTAAATGATGCTTCTGAAACAAAAGCTATAAAAACAGCATTAGGCAAAGCATCAGAAAAAGTAATGGTTAGTTCTACCAAAGGAAACACAGGACATTTATTAGGTGCAGCAGGTGGAATAGAAGCTGTAGTATGTGCAAAGGCAATTCAAGAAGGTTTTGTACCTCCAACAATAAATTATAAAGTGGCAGACGAAGAATGTGATTTAGATATTGTTCCAAATGTAGGAAGAAAAGTAAATGTAGAATATGCAATGTCAAACTCATTAGGTTTTGGAGGACATAATAGCAGTATTATATTAAAAAAATATAATGAATAAAACTCCAATATTTTGACTTTTCAAGCATTAAATAATATAATATTTTAGAAAAAAAGAAAGGAAAATGAATATGGAATACAAAGAAATCAAAGAAATTATAAAAGATATGGAAGATTCAAAATTATCTTCCTTAGCCATTGAATTTCCAGATGGCTTTAAAATTAGTATGGAGAAAAAGCTTGAAGCAAATTCTAATAATTTAAATTTAGAAAGACATATTGAAATGCCAACATATAATGAAAATAGAGAGATAACTGCTAAAAATGAAGAAGATTTAAAAATAATTACAGCACCAATGGTTGGAACATTTTATGCAAGTAGTAGTCCAAATAAACCTGCATATGTAAGACAAGGAGATAAAATTCGTAAAGGGCAAGTAGTTTGCATTCTTGAAGCAATGAAGTTAATGAACGAAATTGAAAGTGAATTTGATGGAGAAATTGTTGAAGTATGTGTTAAAGATGGAGATGCTGTAGGTTATGGTATGCCACTATTTAAAGTAAAATAAAATATTTAGAAAGAGGAAAAGATGTTAAATAAAGAAGAAATAAAGAAAATTATTCCACAAAGAGAACCTTTTTTAATGATTGATGAAGTTGAAAACTATATTCCTGGAGAAAGTGCAATAGCATATAAAAATGTATCTGAGGACGAATACTATTTTAAAGGACATTTTCCAGGGAATCCAATTATGCCAGGTGTATTATTAGTAGAAGCATTAGCTCAAACAGGTGCAGTAGCAATATTATCTATGGAAGAAAACAAAGGAAAAAATGCTCTATTTGGTGGAATTGATAAATTAAAATTCAAAAAGCAAGTTGTACCAGGAGATCGATTAAAACTAGAAGTAAAGATAATTAAGAAAAAAGGACCAATCGGAATTGGTGAGGCAATTGCAACAGTAAATGATAAAATAGCTGTAAAAGGTGAATTGACTTTTGCAATTGTATAAGGAGTGAAAAAAGTGTTTAAAAAGGTATTAGTAGCAAATCGTGGAGAAATTGCTGTTAGAATTATAAGAGCGTGTAGAGAAATGGGAATTAGAACTATTGCTATATATTCTGAAGCAGATAAAAATGCATTACATACTACTTTAGCTGATGAAGCAATTTGCATAGGACCTGCTATATCTAGAAAAAGCTACTTAAATATAAAAGCAATATTAGAGGCAGCTTGTGTTATGGGTGCAGATAGTATCCATCCAGGGTATGGTTTCTTATCTGAAAATGCAAAATTTGCAAAATTGTGTGAAGAAATAGGACTAAAATTTATTGGACCTAGCTCTGATATTATAGAATTATTAGGTAATAAATCTAAGGCAAAAGAAACTATGAAAAAAGCAGGAGTTCCTGTTGTTCCGGGCTCAGAAGGAATATTAAAATCAAAAGAAGAAGCATTAAAACTTGCAGAAGAAATAAAATATCCAATAATGCTTAAAGCATCAGCTGGAGGCGGAGGAAAAGGAATTCGTATAGTAAATTCTAAAAATGAATTAGAAAAAGCATATGATTTAGTAAAACAAGAGGCAAAATCAGCATTTAATGATGAAAGTATTTATTTAGAAAAATTTATTCAAAATCCTAGACATATAGAAATCCAAGTATTAGCAGATGAACATGGTAATTGTATCCACTTAGGAGAAAGAGATTGCACAATTCAAAGAAATAACCAAAAAGTCATTGAAGAAACTCCAAGTTCTTTAATAGATGAAAAAACAAGAGAAAGAATTGGACAAATTGCAATAAATGCAGCAAAAGAAATAGGATATACAAATGCAGGAACAATTGAATTTTTATTAGATAAAGATAAGAAATTCTATTTTATGGAAATGAATACAAGAATACAAGTAGAACATCCTATTACAGAAATGCTAACAGGGATAGATTTAGTAAAAGAACAAATAAAAATTGCATCAGGAGAAGAATTAGAATACAAGCAAAAAGATATTAAACTATCAGGACATAGTATTGAAGCAAGAATAAATGCAGAAAATCCATCAAAAAAATTCAGACCATGTCCAGGACTAATTACAGGTTTACATCTTCCAGGAGGAAATGGAATAAGAGTAGATACTGCAATTTATTCTGGTTATACAATACCACCTACATATGATTCTATGATTGCAAAAATCATTGCACATGGAAAAAATCGAGGGGAAGCAATTTCTAAATTAAAAAGTGCAGTGGCAGAATTAGTGGTAGAAGGAATTGATACAAATGTTGAATTCATATTAGATATATTAAACAATGCAGACTTTGTAACAAATAATTATGATACATCATTTATAGAAAGGAATATGACTAAAAATGATAATTAACAAAGTACGTAAAGTAAATGAAAAAGAAGAAACTGCAACAAAAAATAAAGAAGCATCTGACAAAATGATTGGAAAATGGGAAAAATGTGAAGCTTGCTCAGAAATTATTTACAAAGAAGAATTACATCAAAATTTTAGTGTTTGTCCATATTGTGGAAAACATTTTAGACTATCTTCAAGAAGAAGAATTGCGCAAATAGCAGACAAGGGAACATTTAAAGAAATTGCAGGTGATATTTTAACAAAAGATGCACTAAAATTTGAAGGATATTTAAAAAAGGTTGAAATGTTAAAAGAAAAAACAAATTTAAAAGAAGCTGTAACTTGTGGTATATGTAGAATTGATGGAGAAAATTGTGTACTTGCAGTTATGGATGGAAATTTTCTAATGGGAAGTATGGGCTCAGCAGTAGGAGAAAGAATAACTATTGCGATAGAAACAGCAATAAAGAAAAAATTACCACTTGTTATTTTTTGTGTGTCTGGTGGAGCTCGTATGCAAGAGGGAATGGTATCACTAATGCAAATGGCAAAAACTTCAAGTGCAATTAAAAGATTACAGGAAAAAGGATTATTATATATATCTGTATTAACAGACCCTACAACTGGTGGAGTAACTGCAAGCTTTGCAAGCTTAGGTGATATTATTTTAGCAGAACCAGATGCCTTAATTGGTTTTGCTGGACCTAGAGTAATTGAACAAACAATAAAACAACAATTACCAGAAGGATTTCAAAAATCAGAATTTTTATTAGAGCATGGCTTTATTGATAAAATTGTTGAAAGAAAAGATATGAAAGAAACACTTGGTAAACTTATTCGCTATCATAAATAAAGGAGTGATATTTGTGAAAACAGCTTGGGAAAGAGTGCAAATTGCAAGACAAGCAGATAGACCTAAATCTTCAGATTATATAAAAGAAATATTTGATGACTTTATAGAATTACACGGAGATAGAGCATATGGAGACGATAATGCAATTATTGGAGGAATAGCACTTTTAGGAAAAATTCCTGTAACAGTAATTGGAGAAGAAAAAGGAAAAAACGCAAAGGACAATATAAAAAGAAACTTTGGAATGCCAGAACCAGAAGGATATCGAAAAGCATTAAGACTAATGAAACAGGCAGAAAAATTTCATAGACCAATTATAACATTTATTGATACACCAGGAGCATATCCAGGAATGGGAGCAGAAGAAAGAGGACAAGGAGAAGCAATTGCCCGTAATATAATGGAAATGTCTGGACTTAAAGTACCAATAATTTCAGTTGTAATTGGAGAAGGTTCAAGTGGAGGAGCATTAGCAATAGGAGTTGGAGACAGGATTGTTATGTTAGAAAATGCAATATATTCAGTATTATCTCCAGAGGGATTTGCAAGTATATTATATAAAGACAGCACAAAAGCAAAAGAAGCAGCAGAAAATATGAAAATAACAGCTCGGAGATATTCAAAAATTAGGAATTGCAGACCACATCATAAAAGAACCAAAAGAAGGAATAACAGAAGGATTTGAAAAAGTTATAACATCACTAAAAAGATATATTATAAAAAATATAAAAGAATTAGAACAAATATCTACAAAAGAATTATTAAATAATAGATATGAAAAGTATAGAAAAATATATTAAAGGAGATAAAAAATGATTTTAAAAGATAAGAAAATAATCATTATGGGCGTTAGAAATAAATGGAGCATAGCTTGGGGAGCTGCACAATCAGCATATGAACAAGGAGCTAAAGTAATATGTACTTGTGCAGAAGATAGCTATGAAAAAGTAAAAGAACTATTAAAAGAATTACCAGGTACAAGTGTATACGTTTGCAACAATGTTAGTTTAGACGAAGATATTGATAATTGCCTAGAAAAAATAAAAAATGAGCACGGAAAAATAGATGGAATTTTACATGCAATCGCCCATGCAAATACAGAGGATTTACGAAATGACTTTATAAATACTACAAGAGAAGGATATGCACATGCACAAGATGTTAGTAGTTATTCTTTAATTGCAATTTTACGCATGGCAAAAGAAAAAGAAATGTTAAATGAAGGAGCAAGTATTGTTGCATATACATATTTTGGATCTGAAAAAGCAATAGAAGGATATAATGTAATGGGAGTTGCAAAAGCAGCATTAGAGGCCTCTATAAGATATTTAGCAGTAGATTTGGGAAAAATAAATTGTAGAATAAACGCAGTATCTGCAGGACCAATTAAAACACTATCAGCAAAAGGAATAAAAGATTTTGGAAGTATCTTAGACGTAGTAGAGAAAAAAGCGCCTTTACATAGAAATGTAACAACAAAACAAGTAGGAGATGCAACAGCATTTTTATTTAGTGATATGGCAAGTGCTATTACAGGTGAAGTAATTCATGTTGATAGTGGATTTTCAAATGTTGGTGTATAAAAATAAATTAAAGAATATGTAGTGAAAACTGCATATTTTTTATATTTATCTAGTTTTTTATTAAAAACCCCTTTAAAAATTTAGTAAAATAGTATAAAATATAGAAAAATTTAATAATTTAGGAGAAGAAAATGACAAAAAAATGGCAAATTTATGAAATAAATCAAGAAAAGCAAGAACAAATAGAAAAGTTAATAAATGAATATAAAATAAATTCATTACTAGCAACTATACTAGTAAATAGAGATATGTATGAACCAGAAAAATTAAATGTATTTTTACATCCAACTCGAAAAGACTTTCACGATCCATTTCTAATGCCAGATATGAAAAAAGCTGTAGATAGAATAAAAAAGGCAATAGAATCTTCAGAAAAAATTATTATTTATGGAGACTATGATGCAGATGGAATTACAAGTATTACAGTCTTAAAAAGCTTTTTAAGAGATATTGGAGTAGAAACAGATCATTATATACCAAATAGATTAGAAGAAGGATATGGCTTAAATATTCCTGCAATAGAAGAAATCGGTAATAAAAAATATACACTAATGATTACAGTTGATTGTGGTATTTCTGCAATAGAAGAAATAAAATATGCAAATACATTAGGAATTGAAACAATTGTAACAGATCATCACGAAGTCGCAGAAATGTTACCAGATGCGATTGCTGTTGTTGATGCAAAAAGAAAAGATAATATATATCCATGTAGAGATTTAGCAGGAGTAGGGGTAGTATTTAAGTTAATACAAGCTTTAGCAATGGAATTGAAATTACCAGAAGAAAGCTATTTAAAATATTTAGACATAATATGTGTTGGTACCATATCTGATATTGTACCACTAAAAGACGAAAACAGAGTAATAACAAAATTAGGATTGCAATTAGTAAATCAAACTAAAAATTTAGGATTAAAATCATTATTAATATCTTCAGGGTATCAAAAAATAGATTCAACAGCAATTTCTTTCGGAGTTGCACCTAGAATCAATGCTTGTGGCAGAATGGGATATGCAGAAAAAGCTTTGCAATTGTTTTTAAGTCAAAATAATGAAGAAGTAAATAATTTGACAAAAGAATTGAATCAATTTAATAGCATTAGACAAAATACAGAAAAACAAATTTACGAAGAGGCAAATTCAATTATTTTAAAAAATCATTTAGATAAAAAAAATACAATAGTTGTAGCAGGAAAAAATTGGCATCATGGTGTAATTGGAATTGTTGCATCAAAAATCACAGAAAAATATTTTAAGCCAAGTATATTATTATGTTATGAAGAAGAATTTGCAAAAGGTTCAGGAAGAAGCATTCAGGGATTTGATTTACATGATGCACTAATGAAATGTATGGATACAATTGAAAAATTTGGCGGACATAGTATGGCAATAGGAATAACATTAAAAAAAGAAATGGTTGAACAATTCAGTAATGAAATAGAAGAAGTTGCAAAAAAATCACATATAGAAGACATAGTACCTGTTATTCAAATAGATACTAAATTAGAATTATCAAATCTTTCTAAAGAAATGGTAGAAAGCTTAAAAGAATTAGAACCATTTGGAGAAGGAAATAAGAATCCAATATTTGTGATAAAAAATTTAAAAATAGATTCTATTAGAGCATTATCAGAAGGAAAACATCTAAAAATGACATTAAAAGAAAATAATACAATGATAAACGCAATAGGCTTTAATTTAGGTGATTTAGCAAATGAATATAGAATACGGAGATAAAATTGATGTTGCAGGAGTTTTAGAAATAAATACATTTAATGGAGTAGAAAGTATACAAATAAATTTGAAAGATGTTATGAAATCAATATGAGATAAAAGGAGGAGGCTACATGAAAGAACAAGAAGTAACAATACAAGATGTCATAAATAAAAGAAAAACACATTCCAGAAAAGTCGATACAAAGCTTATAATGAGAGCATATGCTATGGCAGAAGAATGCCATAAAAATCAAAAAAGAAATTCTGGGGATCCATACATTACACATCCACTTAATGTAGCCTATATCTTAGCAGACATAGGACTGGATGAAAATACGATTTGTGCAGCTTTATTACATGATAGTGTAGAAGATACACCAGTTACAGATGAAGATATTAGAAAAAAATTTAATGATGAAATTGCTGATATGGTATCAGGTGTTACAAAACTAGGAACAATGCTATTTTCTTCTGTAGAAGAAACACAGGTAGAAGATTATAGAAAAATGTTTTTAGCAATGGGTAAAGACATACGTGTTATAATAATAAAATTAGCTGATAGACTTCATAATATGAGAACTTTAAAATATTTAAAAAGAGATAGACAAATAGCTAATGCAAAGGAAACAATGGAAATCTATGCACCTCTTGCTAATCGTTTAGGACTATATTCAATGAAATGGGAACTAGAGGATTTAGCATTTAAATATCTTTATCCTGACGAATATCATGAATTAGTAGAAGGGATTAACAAAAAAAGAGAAGAACGATTACAATTTATTGAAAAAATAATGGAAAAAATTAGAATAGAATTAAAAAAACAGCACATTGATGCAGAAGTAACAGGAAGAGCAAAACATTTATATAGCATATATCGTAAAATGAAAAGAGACAACAAAACATTAGACCAAATTTATGATTTATTTGCCTTAAGAATTTTAGTTAATTCAGTAAAAGATTGCTATGCAGCACTTCGGAGTTGTACATGAACTATATAGTCCAATGCCAGGAAGATTTAAAGATTATATTGCTGTGCCAAAACCAAATATGTATCAATCTATACATACAACTTTACTTGGAGAAAAAGGAACCCCTTTTGAAGTACAAATCCGCACATGGGATATGCATAGAGTTGCAGAATATGGTATCGCAGCACATTGGGCATATAAAGAGGCAAGCTATTTTGGGAAAAAGCAATCAGTAAAAGTAGAGGAAGATAAACTTGCTTGGCTTCGTGAAACACTTGAATGGCAAAAGGAAATACAAGATCCACAAGAGTTTTTAGATACATTAAAAACAGAATTATTTGTAGATGAAGTGTATGTATTTACACCTAAGGGAGCAATTAAAGTCTTGCCACAAGGATCTACTCCAATTGATTTTGCATATAATATTCACGCAGAAATCGGAAACCATATGGTAGGATGTAAAATCAATAGTAAAATGATGCCAATTATTACACCTTTAAAAAGTGGTGATATTGTTGAAATTATAACTTCAGATAATTCTCAAGGACCAAGCAGAGACTGGCTTAAATTTGTTAAAAGTACAGGGGCCAAAAATAAAATAAAAGCATGGTTTAAAAAGACTTTAAAAGAAGAAAATATCGAAAAAGGAAAAGAACTAATTGAAAAAGAAATAAAAAGATTAGGATTTCATCATGACGATATTTTTAAAAATCAATATATTGACCCAATGTTAGAAAAATATAAATATAAAAATATAGAAGAAATGTATGCAGCAGTTGGATTTGGTGCAAATTCAGCTGTAAAAGTTATTGCCAGAGTTTTACAAGAGTATCGAAAAGAACATGAAGAAATAAACATAGAAGAAACAATAAAAGAGCTAAGCAAAGGAGTAAGAGAAAAGAAAGTAAAACCATCAAATTCTGGTGTTGTTGTAAAAGGAATTGATAATTGTTTAGTAAAATTGTCAAAATGTTGTAATCCACTACCAGGAGACGAAATTGTAGGGTATATTACAAAAGGAAGAGGAGTATCAGTACATCGTAAAGATTGTGTTAATGTTAAAGATTTATTAACAGAAGAAAACAGAATGATAGATGTTGAATGGTACAAAGAAGCAAAAGAAACATATCAGGTAGAAATTGAAATATTGGCAAATGATAGAAGTGGACTACTAGTAGACACACTAAGTGCTTTAAAAGAAACTAAAGCAAAACTTATGGGAGTAAATACAAAAACAACAAAAGAAAGAATTGCCATTATGGATGTATCAGTTGAGATAGAAAATATAGAAGAATTAGATAAACTACAAAAAGCAATAAGAAAAGTAGATAGTGTATATGAAGTAAGAAGAAAACATTAAGGAGACTAACTATTAATTGTCAATAGAAATATTAAAAAATTTTTAATATTTTTAGATAAATAAAAATTTCCATGACTAATAACAGTTTTAAATAAAAATTTTTAAAACTGTTAAAAACTGGAAATATATACTTTGAAAATTTGTTAACTTAAGCTTTAAAAGTAGTGTTTGTTGTAAGCAATTTAAAAATTACTCTAGTCAATTTATGAGCAACATGTCCAATTGCATTTAAATAAGATTTGCCTTGAGCCAATTTCGTGGTATAATATTGGTAAAAGGTATCATCATTCCAAATAATGAGTTCAGCTGCATAATTTATTGCATAACGCAAATGTTTAGAACCTCTTTTAGATATTTTTGTGTTGGTAGCATTAAAATTACCTGATTGTCTAACAGATGGGTCCAAACCAGCAAAAGCAAGTAATTTTGTAGCAGAACTAAAGCGTGAAATATCGCCTATTTCACTAATAATGATGGCACCTAACCATACACCAATACCTGGAATTGACAAAATTGGGGAATTAAGTTTTTCCATGATATTGGTAATGTCAATGTCGAGCAAATCTATTTGTTTTTGTAGCATTTGGATTTGCTCGATTAACATTTGAATTTGCTTACCAATTGCAGGGTTGTCCATAGCAATAGAATTTTTAGCAAGTTCTTTAAGACTAATTGCTTTATCTTTCTTAAAATGTCCTTTAGATGCAGAATATAGTAAATTAGTTAAAGAATCAATTCTAGTATTAGCAATTATCTTAGCAGTAGGATATTTAGAGAGTAACGAATAAGAGGATTTAATATGTAGATTATCATTAAAGAAACTTGCAAGTTCAGGAAAAGCAATATCTAAGCAAGTGACTAACTGAACTTTAGCTTTAGATTGAGATTTTTTTACATCAAACTTGAATCTACAAAGAGTTTTTAATTTGATAATTTGAATGTCTTTTTTTGTAACTAAAGTATAATTGCCAAGAATAAGACATTTAGATATAAGGAAAGTATCAATCTTGTCATTTTTTGTTTTTCTAATATTAGAAGAACGAAGTGAGTCAGTTTGAATAGGATTAATACGACCAATTTTAAAACCTTTTTCAAAAAGAAAGGTAGTAAGGTTATCGCCATAAATACCTGTAGATTCAAGGCCTACTAGACAATCAGATAAATTAAAATTTTTAAAAGTGTCAATAAATAAATTTAAACCAACATTATCATTAGTAAACTTAAAAGGTTTAACAAGCACTTCACCATCTGAGTTAACAGCAGAGGCAAAGTGAGAGTTTTTGGCAATATCAATGCCAATATAGATCATAATAGATCAACTCCTTAAAATTTGAATTTTAACACATGTGACGATTCCACTTAGTTTTAGCCTTGTAACCTTGCTGGATATAAAGAGTCGAAGCCCTATCTAACTAATAACCATTAAAGCATAAAACTGTGGCAATAATCTCCTTGAAATAGTCTAGCTATAAGGATAAATAAAAGTCCACAGTGTTAATAAATAAATTATACAATGGATTTAATCCAAAGTAAAATTATGTTAATTGTTTAAAATTAATAATATAAAATAACGGTACCATTAAACCAAAATTTTTAGAAATAAAAATAAAATAATTAATGGAGAAAGGTAAGTATAATATATTAAATTTTAAACTTTATTATATTATACAAGGATAAAATATGAAGAAAACAGAACCAAGAACTTTATCTGGATTTATGGAATTATTGCCAAATGAACAAATTTTGTTTGAACAAATGAAAAAAACTATTGAAGATACATATCAGCAATTTGGATTTTTACCTATTGATACACCAATTATTGAATTATCAGAGGTGTTGTTAGCAAAAGCTGGAGGAGAAACTGAAAAACAAATATATCGTTTTCAAAAAGGAGATACAGATCTTTCTTTAAGATTTGATCTAACTGTTCCATTAGCAAAATATGTAGCAAAAAATTATGGAAATTTAAGCTTTCCCTTTAGAAGATATCAAATTGGAAAAGTATATAGAGGAGAAAGGACCCAAAAAGGAAGATTCCGTGAATTCTATCAATGTGATATTGATATCATAGGTGATGGAGAGCTAAGTATTTTAAATGATTCAGAATTACCAAGCATTATATATACTATATTTAAAAAATTAGGGTTTGAAGAATTTACAATATGTATAAATAACCGTAAACTTTTAAATGGATTATTTGAAGAAATTGGGCAAAAAGAAAATAGCACAGAAATTTTAAGAATAATCGATAAAATAGAAAAGATTGGAAAAAATGCGGTTATTGAGGAACTAAAAAAACTTGGGATAAATCCAGAAAATATAAATAAAATAATTACCTTTATAGAAATTAAAGGAACAAATGAAGAAAAATTACAAAAACTAGAAAAATTAAATATTAAAAATGAACAATTTATTAAAGGTTTAGAGGAAATAAAACAAACGCTTAAGTACATTGGAATATTTGGTGTACCAGAACAAAACTATAAATTAGATTTAACAATAGCAAGAGGACTTGATTATTACACAGGAACAGTTTATGAAACATTTTTAAATGATTATAGAGAATTAGGTAGTGTATGCTCAGGCGGAAGATATGAAAACTTAGCAGATTATTATACAGATAAAAACTTACCAGGTGTAGGGATATCTATAGGATTAACACGTTTATTCTATAAATTAAATGAGTTGCAATTGATTAGGGCAAATCAAAAATCAGTTTCTAAAATATTAATTATACCAATGCTAGAGAATTTGGAAAAACCAATTAAATTGACAACTGAATTGAGAAATTTAGGAATTAAAACGGAAATTTATTTAAGTGATAAAAAGTTAAAAACAAAAATGAAATATGCTGATAAATTACAAATTCCATATGTAATTGTAATAGGTGAAGATGAAATACAAAACCAAAAAGTTAAAATAAAAGATATGAAAACAGGAGAAGAAATATCAGCTGAATTTAACTCAAATGACATTGCTAATAAGTTGACAAATAGCTAAAAAACTGATAAAATATACATAATATCCTAGATAGGGTTTTTTATATAGTAACTCACAAACAATAACATCTTAGAAAAAGCAGGAGGAAGGAGTATGAAAGTTATATTTTATAGTTTCAATATTTTGTGCATTATGGTTTTATTATTTGGCATATTGGACAGAGAACTTTTGGATGAAGTTAACAAAAAAATTGCTATTTTAGGTATTATCACAACAGTTTATAATGTTGTAACTGCTAATTATATTTCAGCAGTATTAACATTTTTACTATGCTTAGTGATATGTTCCAAAAGTTTTCGGAAACTTTTATGCCAAGGAAGTTATGAAGAAAGAGGGGTTTTTTACAAAACTATTTCAACAGCATTTGTTTTATTTGGTATAGGAGTGTATATTTATGACCTAGTTATAATGGTACAAAGTATAGGTGGGTTACTAAAACAGCTTTATTATGCTGTCAGATAGAAAAATCCGGGCTTTATATAAAGTCCGGATTTTTCTATCTATATAATAATGTAATTACATTTCCAGTTTTTTCAATAAAACCTTCGTCACGTAAAGACTTCAATTCTCTCATCATAGCACTCCTATCTACACTTAAGTAATCAGCTAAATCGGTTAAAGAAAAAGGTAGTTTGAAGGACTTACTTAAATTTCTTGTAGATAGAATTGAAAAATATCCAATTAATTTATCTCTTGTAGAACGCTTAGTTAATAATTCAATTCGACTATTTAAAATGGTTACTTTATGCAAAATAAGTTCTGCTAAATTATCACTTAAAGTTTGATGAAATTTACAATTTGCTTTACACTTATTTTTTAAATTATCATATACTAGGAAAATAACATCACAATCTTGTCTAGCTCGTACAAATAGTTCATTGTTTGTTGTAATACTATAAAAAACTTCACCAAAAATATCATTTTTTGTAAAATGCTCAACAATAGTTTTATTTCCGTTATAATCATATCTAATTAAATCAGCTTCTCCGACTTACCAAAATACAAACCTGATTTCTTTTAGCAATGTAAGTAGTAATTGTCTCATTTTTTTTAAAATGTTTATGTTGAACCTTAGAGCAATGTTCTTCGTAATATTTAATAAAACTTGAAACGCTTGGAAAATCCATCAAAATTCACCCCAAACAAAATGTTACAAAAACGTAACAAATCTGTAACAAAAATGTAAAAAACTACAAAACTTACAGATTTCAAAAAAATAAAAATTTCAAAAATAGTATAACATTTTTTTGTTGTTTTTGCAACAGATTTTTCTTTTTTTAGAGATATAATATATCCATACTAAAATAGAAAGGGGATAACAATGAAAGTAATAAAAAGAGATGGAAGAGCTGTAGATTATGATAGAACAAAAATTGAAGTAGCTATTGAAAAAGCAAATAATGAAGTTAGAGGAAAAGAAAAGGCATCTAAGTCAGATATTAAAGAAATGATATCATATATAGAAAGTCTAGATAAAAAAAGAATGTTAGTTGAAGACATACAAGATATTATTGAAGAAAAACTAATGGAAATAGGTAAATTTGAATTAGCAAAAAAATATATAGTATATCGCTATACAAGAGCATTAGTTAGAAAAGCAAATACAACTGATGAATCTATTTTAGGTTTAATTAGAAATGAAAATAAAGAACTAGCGGAGGAAAATTCTAATAAAAATACAATGCTTGCTTCTACACAAAGAGACTATATAGCAGGAGAAGTATCAAGAGATTTAACTAATAGATTATTATTACCAGAAAAAATTGTTAAAGCACATCAAGAAGGAGTTTTACATTTTCATGATGCAGACTATTTTGTACAACCAATATTTAATTGTTGTTTAATAAATATATCAGATATGCTAGAAAATGGAACTGTAATGAATGGAAAATTAATTGAAAGCCCAAAAAGTTTTCAAGTGGCTTGTACAGTTGTAACACAAATTATAGCAGCAGTCGCAAGTAATCAATATGGTGGTCAATCTGTTGACATGAAACATTTAGGAAAATATTTAAGAAAAAGTTATGATAAATTTTATGAAGAACTAAAAACAAAATATGAAGGCAAATTAACAGATGAAATGATAGAAGGTTTGGTACAAGATAGATTAAAGGCTGAATTAAAATCAGGAGTGCAAACTATTCAATATCAAATAAATACTTTAATGACAACAAATGGACAATCTCCTTTTGTCACGTTATTTTTACATTTAGAAGATAATGATCCATACATTAAAGAAAATGCTATGATTATTGAAGAAATACTAAAACAAAGATATCAAGGAATAAAAAATGAGGCTGGAGTATACGTTACGCCTGCATTTCCTAAATTAGTATATGTTTTAGATGAATGTAATTGCTTAAAAGGTGGAGAATATGACTACTTAACTAAATTAGCAGTAAAATGTTCTGCAAAAAGAATGTATCCAGATTACATATCAGCTAAAAAAATGCGTGAAACATATGAAGGAAATGTATTTAGTCCAATGGGATGTAGAAGCTTCTTATCACCTTGGAAGGACGAAAATGGAAATTATAAATTTGAAGGAAGATTTAATCAAGGTGTTGTAAGCATAAACTTACCACAAATTGCAATTATAGCTGATGGTAATGAAGAAAAGTTCTGGGAATTATTAGACGAAAGATTAGAATTATGCTATGAAGCTCTAATGTGTAGACATTATGCTTTATTAGGAACAAAATCAGATATTAGTCCAATACACTGGCAATATGGAGCAATAGCACGTTTAAAAAAAGGAGAGAAGATAGATAAATTACTATATGGTGGATATTCGACAATATCTCTAGGATATATTGGAATTTATGAAATGACAAAACTTATGAAGGGTGTACCACAAACAGAGCCAGAAGGTCATGATTTTGCTATTAAAGTAATGCAATATTTAAAAGACACAGTTACAAGATGGAAAAAAGAGACAAATATTGGATTTGCATTATATGGAACACCAGCAGAAAGTTTGTGTTATAAATTTGCAAAAATAGATAAAGAAAGATTTGGAACAATTAAAGATGTAACAGATAAAGGATATTATACAAACTCATATCATGTAGATGTAAGAGAGAAAATTGATGCTTTTGACAAACTAGCATTTGAAAGTGAATTCCAAAAAATATCAACAGGTGGATGTATTTCATATATTGAAATACCAAATATGCAACATAATTTGGATGCTTTAGAAACAGCAGTAAAATTCATATATGATAATATTCAATATGCAGAATTTAATACAAAGTCAGATTATTGCCATGAATGTGGATTTGATGGAGAAATTATAATAAATAAAGATAATGAGTGGGAATGTCCAAATTGTGGAAATAAAGAACACTCAAAATTAACAGTTGTTAGACGTACATGCGGATATTTAGGAGAAAACTTTTGGAATGCAGGTAAAACAAAAGAAATTAAACAAAGAGTAATGCATTTATAGATTTTAGCAGACCTTTTTTGGTTGAATTTTCCAGAAAAGGTCTACAGTTATACTATGGAGAGTGAAAAATATGAATTATGCAGATATAAAAAAAGTAGATGTAGCTAATGGAGAAGGAGTTAGAGTTTCTGTTTTTGTAAGTCGGTTGTAATCATCATTGTAAAGGCTGTTTTAATCAATGTGCATGGGATTTTAACTATGGAAACCAATTTACTCAAAAAGAACTTGATACAGTTATAGATTATATGGATCATGACTATATTTCAGGCTTATCACTTTTAGGAGGAGAACCATTAGAAGCTCAAAATCAAGAAGGATTGCTTCCTCTTGTCAAAAAAGTAAAAGAAAAATTTCCAGATAAAAATATTTGGTGTTATACAGGATTTGATTTTGAAAAAGATGTTGCAGGGAAAATGGTAAAGGAAAGCGAAACAACTAAAGAACTTTTAAAATATATAGATGTAATAGTAGATGGAAAATTTGAAGAAGATAAAAAAGACTTAAAATTACGTTTTAGAGGTTCATCAAATCAAAGAATTCTAGATGTTCATAAAAGTCTAGAAGAAAATAAACCAATTGATTTTGAATTATAAATATGATATACTGTTATAAATAATATAAAAATCTTTTAGATAAGCAAAAGAGCAAAATAAATATAATTGATTGTAGATGTCTCTTAGCACAAGAAAAACTCATCAATGAAATAATTTATGCTCAAAGAGGGCGTCCTAAAATAGGAACCCGAAAACAAGAATTCCAGTGAGAAATCGCTGGAATTTTTGCGTAAAAAAATG
>CANQWU010000016.1 GCA_947627605.1 uncultured Clostridia bacterium | reverse complement strand
TGAGGAACGTGAGCAGCGTTTCAACCTTCCAACTCTTCTCAGGCATGCGCTCCAGGATCTGGTGGGCGGTCAGGGGAACACCCTCCTTCCAGAGCAGGTGCATGATCTCCAACTCGGCATTGCTTAGCGGCTTGACCATAACCATTGGTCTTCCCTCCTTTCGTGAATTTACATATATTTTATACGAGTCCGTGAAAGATGTCAATGCGCGATAAGAAAATAGCAATGCGAAACAGAAACAAAATGTGTTTTGATAAAACAATATTAACATACTGCACGAGTAAGTAGAATCAGAGGGCTGTGAATTAAATTTGATACGGGAGCATAAAATTATTGAATCGTGGAATAGATTATGTGTGTCAAATAGATAAATTGCGTGCAAGAAGTGCAGATTCACTTTTTTTGAAGAAAATGGGTGGGAATGAAAAAACAGAGGAGAGGCGCCCCAATAGAGATGAAAGTTTGTGGACGCAAACACTTTATCATGTTAATCAAATGCAACAAAATATCAACCTGCCGCGGCTTGCGTTAGACCTGTTCGGCGCATATACTTAAAATGGAGGGACTTGAGACCCTTCCCTTGGAAAGGAGAAGAAACATAAATGTGCGGCATCGTAGGCTACATAGGCCCCGAAGGGGCGGCCCCGATCCTGATGGACGAACTTTCCAGATTGGAATACAGAGGCTATGACTCAGCTGGTATTTCAACAATTGAAAAAAATAAGATTTCTATAATGAAAGATGTTGGTAGAGTCAAAAATTTATATAATTTAGATGGAATAGATGATTTAACAGGAACTATTGGTATTGCTCATACAAGATGGGCAACTCATGGAAAACCATCTAAAGAAAATTCTCATCCACATCAAGATAATAGCAAAACATTTAGTGTTGTTCATAATGGAATTATTGAAAATTTTCATGAACTTCGTAACATGCTAGAGGAAAATGGATATAATTTCTTATCACAAACAGATACTGAAGTTATTCCAAATTTAATTCATTATCATTACTCAAAATTACAAGATAATAGTGTTCACGGATTTTTACAAGCTGTTAGAAATTGTTGTTTAGATTTAAAGGGAAGTTTTGCAATTGAAGTAATTTCAAGTTTATTCCCTGAAAATATGATAGTCGTAAGAAAAGATAGTCCTTTAGTTATTGGAACATGTGAAGATGAAAAATATATTTCTTCTGATATTCCTGCTATTTTATCTTACACACGTGATTTCTATTTCTTAAATGATTTAGAATTTGCACTTTTACAAAATAATAAAGCTACATTTTTTGATACTAATCTTCATGAAATAAATAAACAAACAAATAATATTGAGTGGACTGCTACTGCTAGTGAAAAAAATGGATATGAAGATTTTATGTTAAAAGAAATTTATGAACAGCCAACTGCAATAAGAGAAACTATTGGCTCTAAAATTTCTATTGATAGCAAATGTAATTTTGAAGAATTAAACTTTACAAAAGAGTATCTATCAACAATTGATAAAATATATATCATTGCTTGTGGTACTGCAATGCATGCAGGACTAGCTGGAAAAAATGTAATTGAAAAATTATGTCGTATTCCAGTTGAAGTAGATATAGCATCAGAATTTCGTTATAGAAGCCCTATTGTAAATGAAAAAACTCTTTCTATTTTCATTTCACAATCTGGTGAAACTGCAGATACAATAGCTGCTTTAAAATTAGCAAAACATTGTGGAAGTAAAACAATTGCTATATCTAATGTTATTGGAAGTTCAATTACAAGAGAAGCAAATTATTCAATCTATACACATGCTGGTCCAGAAATTGCTGTTGCTTCTACAAAAGCATATACATCACAGGTTATACTTTTAAATATGTTAGCAGTTTATTTTTCTGAAATTCTAGAAACGTCTGACAAAGATACAATAATTAGTATAAAAAAGGAAATGCTTGATTTACCAAAGAAAATTGAAGAAACCTTTAGTTGTAAAGATTCAATAAAAGAATTTGCAAAAAAAATATACCAAGAAAAAGATGTATTTTTCTTAGGCAGAGGCATTGATGAAACCATTGCAAAAGAAGCTTCTTTGAAATTAAAAGAAATTTCTTATATACATTCTGAAAGTTATGCTGCTGGTGAGTTAAAACATGGCTCAATTGCTTTAATTGAAAATGGTGTTACTGTAGTTACAGTTTTGATGGATAAATCACTTATGGAAAAAACTATTAGTAATGTTCAAGAAGTTATCTCAAGAGGTGCTAAAACACTAGTTATAACGTGTCATCCTTGTGATTCTAATATGTTTGATGAGATTATAACTGTACCTTACACTATTCAATATCTATCACCAATTTTAGCTATTATTCCTTTGCAACTATTAGCTTATTATATTTCAAAGGAAAAAGGTCTAGATGTTGATAAACCTAGAAACTTAGCAAAATCTGTAACAGTTGAATAAATAATAATTTTTATTATATTTCAGAGGATTTTCATTATATGAAATCCTCTTTTTTATTTCAAATATTTACCCTATCAATAATTTAACAATTATCAATATTACAACACCAGGCAGTCCTAACAGCCCTACTAAAATACTTGTAAAGATATTTAATCCTACATGAAATCCAAAATTTGCACCTACTAAATTGATAATAAAAATTACTAGTCCTCCTAATACAGAATTTAACACTAATTTTAAAATCTTTTTTAATGGGACAATAAATATTCTACCAAATAAAAATAAAAAACAAATACATGCTAAATATGTAATAATGCTAGCATTCATAAAAAACCCCTCTTTGCAATATATCTATTACTATTACTATGCAAAAGAGGGACAAATATGTCTTAAATTACTTCTTGGTCGTTCTCTAAAAATTCATATTCCATATCTTTTATGAAATTAACGTTTAATCCTTTTACCTTAGCCATTTTAATTAAATAATCCAATTTTGCTTGATTAGCTTTGATTTGATATATATAATAATCAATTAAATCAGAATCAGCAAATTCATAATTTTTATTTGCAAATTCTAAATCCTTTCTTGTTCTTATAATATGACATATAAGTTCTGCATCATTATCTAGTTCTGTCCTTTCCACCATTAGCTCATCTTTTCTATAAATTTCCTGCATAAAACCACCTCAAATTGATTTACCACTATTATATGTGCAAACTATAAAAATTATTCCTAAAAGACTTGATTTTTTAGGAATTTTGTAGGATAATATATATGAATGTTTTAAATTATAGAAAGGACTAATGGAATGAAATTTATTGATAAATTTTTAAAGAAATTAAATACTACCCGTAATAATTTTGCTACATATATTTTAACTTTGATTACGATTTATATGGCAGTTGATAGATTTGTAGAAATTTTATTGATTATTTTTACTGGTGTATCATATTCCTATTGGGGACCTATCCAATATTGCTTCGCACTTGCTTGTCCTTGTTTAGCTTATGCTTTTTCTGTGCCTTCAGAATTTTCAACATCAAAAAATCAGAAAGTTAAAATATTTTATATTTATATAATTCTTCTAGGTATTATAGCTTCCTCTATGTTTGTACAATGGTTAAATATGGGAATTTGGCTTTTCTTAGTTTCAGTACCTGGATATGACGATTTAGTTACAAATTTCTCTGAACTATTTAGACCGGCACTTACTTCAATTGCTATATTTATACCTATTGCAATTGCATATAGAATATTTAATTTTTTGTATTTTACAGTTAATGATAGTCTTGACCACAAAAAATCAATTTGGGATTATCCTGGAATAAATTTAGCAGACACTAAAGTTGGACATGGTCCATTTACTTGTGAATTGTTTATGTTCAAAGATTCTGAAACTGGTAAAACTGCAGTTATGCCCGAATTATCTAGATTTCAAGCAACATTTGTATGTGGTGGTTCTGGTAGTGGTAAAACAGCTTTAGTATTTGAGCCTTTTATTGCAAGAGACTTAGAAAGAAAATTCTTCTTTCATGAAGTTTCAAAAGAGATGGGATATACTGCATTAAAAACACGTATTGCAGTATTAAATAAACCATATGATAATGACTATTTAAATGATAATTTTAATTTAAATATGTTAACACCAGCATATGGAAAAGAAACAATTTTTAAAACATATATGAAAAAAATGATTTTATCAGATACACCTGAGCTAGTCTATAAAGACTGTGGTGTTACTGTTATGTCTCCTGATAAAGATCTTTGCATACATATGGCAGAAGTTGCAAAAAATTTCGGTTTTAAATGTAATATTATAGACCCTTCTGATATGAATTCAATTGGAATAAACCCATTTGTATATGATGACCCATATAAAATTGCAACTACAATTTCTTCTTCATTAAAAGCAATGTATAATGATGTTCATTATCAATCACAAGAAACTTATCGTGAAGATACAGTAATTCAAGCAATTGAAAATGTGTCAATTTTGCTTAAAGAAATGTATCCTCGTATGAATGAAGGAAATTTGCCAAACTTAGAAGATATGCTAATGATGTTTACTAATTTTGAATTAGTAGAAAAAATGTGTGAAATATTAGCACATGATGAGGATTTAAAAGAAAAATACTCTGTTCAACTTGCATATTTTAAGAAGAATTTCTATAAAACAGGTTCTGGAAAAGATTTTACAGAAAAATCTATCTTTGCAGCAGTTTCTCAACTAGACAATTTATTAAGATTAGATGGTGTTAAATCTATCCTTTGTAACAGACATAACAATATAAACTTTGACGATATATTAGCTAATGGTGAAATAACTTTTGTTTGCACAAGAAGAGGAGATTTAGGTGTTAATAGCCATAAAGCTTTTGGACTATTTTTCTTAAATTCTTTAGAAAATGCAGTTTTAAGAAGACCTGGAACAGAAAATTCTCGTGTGCCACACTTCTTGTATATTGACGAATTTCCAGAATTTATTGGAAAATCAACTGAGCCAATATTTACAATGTTTAGAAAATATAGAGTTGGTAGCATAATAACTGCTCAAAATTTATCACAATTAAATCCTGCTACAGCACAAGAAAACTATCGTGAAACTATTTTAGCTAACTGTCCTAATAAAATCTTTACAGGTGGTGCATCTGAAGATGATTTAAGATGGTGGGAATTTGAATTTGGAGAGCATAGAGAGTGGAGATTTAAAAGTACAATTGACTTCAAAACAAATGAATATGATTCAAAGCATGGTGATGTTGATTGGAAATGGATTAAAAACTTCTTAGCTGGAAAACTACAATATTTTGGTCAAACAGACTGTGCATATAAAATACGTAATGATAATGGTAAACCTTTTGTAGGTATGGGTAAGATGACATACTTAGATAGTAAATATAAAGAACCACAAAAAATTAAAAAATTTGATTTTGGTAAATTTTCAGATGGTGTTACAACTACAACAGAAGATTATGAAAATGGTACGCCAAAAGCAAAATTCAATCCAAAAAAATTAGACTTTTTAGATAATCGTAACGAATTTGATCCAGTTCAAACAGATACTACAGATTCAAAATATTTATTTGATAATGAAGATGCTATTGTTGTGAACTTAAAGAAAAAAAGTTCTGAAAATTAAAAATTAAAGGGGGAATCCTAGGAATAGGTTTCCTCTTTCGTTATACAATAATTTAATAATTTTTCTTGTCAATTCATGTATAAATAAATCACGCTAATATTATATATCTTTTTGAGTTTGTAAGTAACATCTAGTAAAAATATGTTTTATGCTTAATATAACTATTTTTATATTCTTCAAAAAGTTTTCTTTTATGGCAAACTATAGCCATCTTAAGTAACTTTTTTATTTTTTTACAAATATTCTGGTTTTACTATTTCTTCACTTCTATCGTATGATTCAATTAATCACATATTATAGCTTCTTTTAGTTAATATTTTTATAGTAATTTTTGTATTTAAAGTGATATACTCCCTCCACTTAAGAAGTAGGGGCTTCTCGCTCGACAATACTAATATACTGAGCATAAACGAGCTATCTCCGTGTGTCCCACGCTTATTTTTATTTATCATGCTATTGCTAGTTTCATTCCTTCTTTTCTTATATTTTTTTCAGCATTTATATCTCTATCATGTTAAATTAGTATTTCATTTACCGTATATTTATAAAAATTTCATATTTATAGTCAACAATTTTATTACTTTTTATTTAAATATTAATGTTTTCTATTTAAAAATTCTTAATATCTTAGAGTCGTTAGACTGTTCACTAAAGCAACGTTATATGAATCAGTATAGCATTTTTATATTTCTATGAATAATATCACTAATTTTTGATAAACTAATATTATATATAAATATATCGTATTGACATTGTATTTACATTATGTTAAAATATTATTTGGAAGAGGTGATGTTTATGGCACAAACATTAATTAATTTTAGAATAGACGAAACAACAAAAAAACAAATGGAACAAATTTGCAATGAGTTAGGAATAACAATGTCTACAGCTTTTAATATATTTGCAAAAAAAATGATTCGTGAAAAAAGAATTCCTTTTGATGTATCTATTGATCCTTTTTATTCTGAAAGTAATATAAAAGCTATAGATGAATCAATTAAACAAATAGAAGAAGGAAAAGTTATTGCAAAAAATATGCACGAATTAGAGGCGATGGAAAATGAATAATATTTCTTTTTCCTATAATGCCTGGGAAGAATATTGCTATTGGCAGATGCAGGACAAGAAAACTTTGAAGAGAATAAATTTATTACTATTAGGCATTCAAAGAAATAAATACACAGGAATAGGAAAACCAGAACCATTAAAAGAAAATTTAAGTGGATATTGGAGCAGACGAATAGATGATGTTAATAGATTAGTTTATAGAATTAATAATGATCAAATAGAAGTTGTTCAATGCAAAGGACATTATAAGTAACATACTCCCACCACTTCTTAAGTGGTGGATTCTCGCTCGACAACACTAATATGCTGAGCATAAACAAGCTATCTCCGTGTGTCCCACGGTTTTATTTATTTATCATGCTATTGCTAGTTTCAATCCTTCTTTTCTTATATTTTTTGCAGCATTTATATCCCTATCATGTTAAAATTATTATTCTATTTTATAAATATATGAAGATATAAAGAAACTACTTCAAAATGTAGTTTCTTTTATATTTGTATTCCAATAAATTGCAATAAAATTCCAGATATTACTCCTATTGCATATAACAAGCCAATTATTAGTAAATTTTGTTTCAAGTTCTTATTTGTTTTTAATAATACCGCTAGTCCCACTCCTGCACCTGTTAATAAACCTGCAATTAAACTTGCAACAGATATAACATTTTCTATATACATATTTGTAATAATAACAGATGCTGCACAATTTGGAATCAAGCCTATTAAAGCTGAAATCATTGGTCCTAAGATTGGTTTATTTAATAAGAAATTTTCTATTGTTTCTTCTCCAATAAAATGTACAAGTATATTAATAATAAATGTAACTATTAAAATAAATGCAAAAATATGGATTGTATGATTTAATGCTGATTTTAATATGCCTTCTTTATCGCAATGGCAATGTTCTTCTTCACAAAGATGCCCAATTTCATTTTTTTCTGATTTGTCTGGTCTTAAATTATATATAAAATCTATAAGTATACCAGCTATCATTCCAATTATAAGTTTTATTGCTAGTATTTTTATAATAACAATTGGCTCTACCGCTTCTGATATTAAAATTGGTATCATTTCATCAGAAGTTGATAAATACACACTAATCAAAGTTCCTAATGTAATAACACGCCCTGCATATAAATTAGTAGCAGATACTGAAAATCCACATTGTGGAAAAATCCCCAACATTCCACCTATTACTGGTCCAAATTTACCAGATTTTTGAATTGCTTTTTTAGATTTTTCTGCCATTTTGTGTTCTATATATTCCATCAGTAAATATGTAATAAACAAAAATGGCAGTAACCTTATACCATCTATTAACGTATCTCGTATTATTTCTAACATAACTTTTCTCCTTTATGTATGCGTATATCATATCATAAAGGAAAGATTTTTTCAATAATTTATCTATATGTTCCATAAAATCTGCCTGCTCTACCATTAGAATTATTCGTTGGTTGAATATTAGCAGATACTGTAATAGTATTATTATCATTTTGATTGCAAGAACATGTGCTTCCATTAGAATTATTATTATTGATTACAGTAATATCATTTTGAGTATCTCTATTCCAGTTTATTCTGCAAAGTAACATCACTATATATGCTGTAAGCAATGATAATAAAGTATATGCAATCGCAGCAATTACAGCTTCAAAAGTTCCAATTACAACTGCAACAATTAAAAATATGGCAAATATAATACTTGCTACTATGAAAGGACATTTAAAAAGTTTTTGTAAAATAATAGAAAAAATAATTACTGCTATTGGAAGAGCAAAAAATATTAACAATGTATTCATAATTTTTCTCCTTTACTATTTTTATATATATTATGTTTTACAGTATTTAAATGTGAAAAAAGAATTGCAGTTTATTTCTACAATTCTTTTTTATCATATTCTACTTTTACTAAATAAAGTCCCTGTGGTGGTAAAGTTTTTCCAGCTCTTGTGCGGTCTTTTGACTGTATAATATCAGATATTTCTTCTGGTCTTATTTTGCCTTTCCCCACTTCTACTAATGTTCCTGCAATAATACGGACCATATTATATAAAAATCCATTACCAGTTAATTCAATATAAATTCTATCATCTTTTTCATATACTGTTGCCTCATAAATTGTTCTTACACTACTTTTACTACTTGTTCCACTTGCCCTAAAAGCTTTGAAATCATGTTCTCCAATAAAATATTTAATTGCTTCTTGCATCTTTGAAACATCTAATTTCTCAGAAATATTTGTTTCTAAATTACGATAAATTGCTGTACCATTAGGTGAATTATTTATTACATATCTATATGTTTTTCTTTTACAAGAAAGTCTACTATGAAAATTTTCTTCAACTTCTTCTGCTTGTAATATACGTATACTCTTCTTTAAATTTGTATTTAAAGCAATTGGAAATTTTTCAATAGGAATTTGAGAATTAGTTTTAAAATTAGCTACTTGTCCAAAAGCATGTACTCCAGCATCTGTTCTCCCTGATGCAAATAATTCTACTTCTTCTCCTGTTACTTGATAAATTGCCTTTTCAATATTTCCTTGTACATTTAATTTATTAGGCTGTTTTTGCCAGCCGATTAAATTCTTTTCCATCATATTCAATAATTAATTTTATATTTCGCATATAACCTCTATTTTTCTATAGATTCTTTATTTACTTCTTTTTCAATTTTTTCATTATCTTTTTTTTCATTTTTTAATTTATTTTTTATCTTTGTAAATTTATCTTTTGCTGGACTATGATTTATTGCAAACCTTTTAGTAACAACATTACTAATTAAGATTTTCTTTAAAACATCTTCTCTAACATCCATAATCAATGTACCATCTTTTGCAACAGATATTTTTCCTGTTTCTTCTGATACAACTACTGTTATTGCATCTGATTCTTTTGAAATTCCTATAGCTGCCCTATGTCTTGTTCCAAGTCCTTTTGCAATATCGACATCATCTGCTAAAGGTAGTACGCAAGCCGCTGCTGAAATTTTATTATTACTAATAATTACTGCTCCATCATGTAATGGAGTTTTAGGTTCAAAAATATTTACTAATAATTGTGGTGAAACTTCTGCTTCAATTGGAACACCTGTTGAAATTATATCTTGTATATTTATATCTCTTTGTATTACAATAAGTGCACCTTTTTTAGCTTTTGCTAATTCTTGTGCTGCAATAACTATTTTATATATGTCTTCTTTCGTTTTTGTCGCTATATCTTTATCAAGTCCAAAAAATTTAGTATATTTACTAGTTCCTAATTGCTCTAATGCTCTTCTTAGCTCTGGTTGGAAAATAACGATAATCGCTATAAGTCCAATATTCATAATAGCTGTTAAAATTGCATTTAGAATTCTTAAATTTAATAAACTACTTACCCAAGTTGTAACAAATAGAAATACAATTCCTTTTATTAGTTGCCATGCTCTAGAGCCTTTCACTACTTTAAAAAAACAATATAGTAAAAAAATAACAATTGCTAAGTCTATAATAAGTGTTATTAATTCGAATGGATTATTTTTTAGATTGTTAAAATATTCTAGAATATTTTCTTTATAAAAAGTTTCCCATCCAGTTGTTCTTGTAGGTGTAATAGAATCTACTGTTCCTATATTTCCCATAATTATTCTCCTTTGTATATTTTACCCTATATTAGTGCAAAAATTAGTGTTGCACAAGTACCAGCAAGCATTAGTATAACAAGAATTACTGCCATGATTTTGCCAAATACCATTCCTGCATTAAATTCTCTATGTTTTTTATTTTGTTTATCTTTTTTCATTTTGTATTCCTCCTTAAATTTTTATCCTTTTTAATTATATCACTGTTTTACTAAGTTTTCAATACTTTAATTTATAACTACTAGCCATTTTTAATTTTCTACTGGTTCATTAGATCGCATAAATATATTAATATTTTTTTATAAAATCAAATTTTAATGTTTAAATAATTTTTTTATTGCATTTATAACTTTCTTTATAAATGTTTCCTTATAGTCAATCATTGCTAATTCTTGAACTACTACTTCTTCTTGTTCTTTATTCTTGTTTTTAAATAAATTATCAGAATTATATTTTTCATGTAATTCTTTTTGATATTTTACTTCATTTTCGTTAAGTATTCCCCTAATTTTGCTTTTTTCTTCTTCACTATCACACCAGTAATTCAAATGTAATAAGGCAATCATTGCAATAGTTTCTTTTTGTATATTTTGTTTTTCTATTTGAATACTTGCATCATATTTTGGAATATAATCCTTTAGTTTTTCATCTTTATATAAATTTCTTAATTGCACAGGAATTCTATTTTTATATTTTTCGTCTACTATATCAAGAAAAGCATCTATTTCAGAAAAAATTTTTCTTGTTTTATCATCAATCATTTAAGAATATCCCCTTTTATTATAGTTCCTCGATTTTTTGATTTTCATTTTCTATATCATGTTGATTACTTTTTTCAAGTACCTCATAAGATTTATCTGCTTCAGTCATTGTAATTCCAATATTTTCATATGTTTCAATCAATTTATTTATATCATATACTTGCTCATCTTGTTCTACCCTATTATCTATAAATTTGTCCATTTTCTTTATTAAATTATTTTTATTCTGCACTTGCATAAAGTCTTCAATTGTCATACCAATTGCTGACAATTTTGGTTTTAATTCTAATAAGTATTGTTCCCAGTTCTTTCCTGTTTTCTCTATGTATTCTTTATGTTGAGGAGTTAATTCACTAGCTATGTATTCTGTTAATATTGCATTTACTTTTACACAACTTTCATATGCAATATCAGTTGCATCTTTTCCTATTTGATCTAATTCTCTTGTTTCTTGTATTTCTATTTCATTTACTTTTTCCTTCATACTTACATATTTTGATAAAATATCCGCTCCATCTACTTCTTGTATTCCATTTTGAACCATAAAATCCTTAATTATATCATTGTTATTCATTTTTTGTAATATATCTTCAGATTTAATATGTTTGTCTCCCAAAAAATATTTACAATCTAGCCCTAGTGGTAATAACATTTTGTCTAATTTTTGCTGATGGTTGGTCCAATCTATTCCATCTTCTTCTTTTTGTTCTTTGTACAGTTCGCCTCTTTCATGTAAATCCTGTATTAAAAATTCTGCAACATATTCTAATGCTTTTTCTGCTTCATTATCTCCATATAGTTTTTCGTTTTGCATTTTCTCTTTTATACTTTTTATTCTCTTTATATTTGTAATAACCATATCTTCTTCATATTGTTCAGTTATGTCAATTTCTAAAAATTTTTCTATAGATATATTTCTTAATATTCTTTTGCTTACTTGTTCCATACTTCCTTCAAAATTTTGGGATTCGAATTGTAAATCTGATATTCCTAATGGAACTAATTCTTTTCTTAATTGTTTTTGATACTTTAAGAAGTCAACTCCTTTTTCTATTGCTTGTTCTTTCGCATTTTCATAATCTAATTCACAAGCTGTTCCTTTGCAAGAATAAATATTAGGAAGGCAATGTGTTTTTAATACTTCACCAATTGGTATTTCTGGATTTTTAGTTTTAAGTAACTTATATAAAGCATTGGTTTTGTCTATATTTATTAATTCCATTTCTATAAATTTTTCCCATGAAAGGAAATGAGGATTAGAAAATAAATTTACATTTATTCCTCTATTCATTAAGTCTTTTTCATATTCTTTTTGCCATATAAATGAATATGATTCTAATGAATCATGAATATATCCATGCTCGCCCATTGTAAATGTTTGGTATCCAAATAGCTTCATAAATTTATTGGTATAATTTATTACATTTTCACCTTCATATCCTATAACATTTACATTTGGATTTTCTTCTTTCATAATTTCTACTTCTTCTTGAGGACATAAAATCCAATCATTATTATTTAATTTAGCTGATCCCCTTACAAAAAAATCTGCTACTCTCATTGAACCGTAGTTCATTCTTATCTTCATCTAAACAATTTTTTAACGGTGACATAACTGCATAGCGTTTATTGTCCCAATTTCCAAAAAAATGGCTTGCTACAGTGCTATTTACTGTAAAATGGGTTGTATCTCTTCTGTTTCTATATTCAATTTCTCCAAAAGGGGTTTCTTCTTTCACTTTTATATTTTTTTCAGTTACTGTTCTTATTTTATCATCTTTTGGTTTATAATCTGTAACATGCATTAAAACATATTTATCTATTCCTTTTCTATTACAAGATATTTCATAAGTTAAATTTGATAGCTCTCCTGACTTTATCAATTCATCTATAGTAAGTTTCTTACCTGCTTTTTTATTTAATTCTTCAATTTTATCTTTCATCTGTTGTGTGGGGTCTGCCATAATCGTCCTCCCTATTTTATGATTTCCAAAATTGTTTTCTTGTTTTCAATTCTTTCATTTTGAATTTCTACATTATTTAAATATTGTTTTTTTGCATTTTCTATTACTTCTGACTTGTTTGTATAAATATATGCTAAAGCTTGTCCTTTTTCTATGTAATCTGATACCTTTTTATTTAATATAATACCTGCTTGAAAATCTATACTATCTTCTTTTTTTACTCTGCCTGCACCCAGTTCACATGCTATTTTTCCAACTTCGAGTGCATTTATTTTAGAAATATAGCCAGATTTTAAACTATAAATTGGTTCTACAAATCTTGCCATTGGCATATTCTCAATATTATCTATAAAAGAAGCTTGTGCTCCTTGTTTTTCTACTAATTGCTTAAATTTTTCTAATGCTTTTCCATTTTTTATATTTTCAAGCATTTTATTTTGATTTTCTTCTAAATTATCTCCTTTGCCAGCTAATTTTATCATATAACTTCCTAAGGTTAATACTACTTGTTTTACATCTTCTGGCATTTGTCCCTTTAAGAATTTGACTACTTCTATTACTTCTAACAAATTACCAACATTATATCCTAACGGTTCGTCCATATCTGTTAAAACACAAATAGTTTCTCTATTAGCTAATTTTCCAATATCTATCATGGTATTAGCTAATTTTCTTGCATCTTCTATATTATTCATAAAAGCACCTTTTCCAACAGTAACATCTAGCACTATTTTTTGTGCTCCACTTGCTATTTTTTTACTCATAATACTAGATGCAATAAGAGGTATGCTTTCTACACATGAAATAGTATCTCGCAAAGCATATATTTTTTTGTCTGCTGGCGCTAAATTTTTAGTTTGCGAAATTATACTAATACCTATTTCTTTAACATTTTGCATAAATTCTTTTTCTGAAATTTCTGTCTTATATCCTGGAATTGATTCTAATTTATCTATTGTTCCACCCGTAAATCCAAGCCCTCTTCCTGACATTTTTGCAACTTTTACACTTAAAGAACTAATAATTGGTAATAAAATTAAAGATACTTTATCTCCTACTCCTCCAGTAGAATGTTTATCCACAATTATTCCCCCTAATGTAGATAAATCTAATATATCTCCTGAATTAGCCATTGCTAAAGTTAAATCTGTAGTTTCTTGGTCTGTCATACCATTTAAAAATATTGCCATAATTAGTGCTGCTGCCTGATAATCAGCAACCTCACCAGTTGTATATCCTTTTACAAAATATTCGATTTCCTCTTTTGTAAGTATTTTTTTATCTCTTTTTTTCTCAATAATACTTAAAATATTCATTTAATTTCTCCCTTTGCTATTTAATATTTTTTATGATATAATGTATTTACTAAAAAATTCATAGGAGGATAAAATTATGATGCGGAAAATTGTTTTTATTGCTGTGGCTATATCTTTAGTCTTAGTTACCACAATATTATCCTTAACTAGTATCTTTGTTTTTTTGGTACCAGATGAATATCATTAATTTTGTCTTTACATATAGGCACTTAAAAGTTTAAGTGCCTATATTTTTGTCAAATTTTTAGTAAAACTTTTTCTATGAATTGGTGTTAATCCATATTCACGTATAGCTTCCATATGCATTTTAGTTCCATATCCTTTATGTTTTATAAAGCCATATTGTGGATATATATCATCCCATTCACGCATAATTCTATCTCTCGTTACTTTAGCAATAATAGATGCAGCTGCAATTGAATAGCATTTTGCATCCCCTTTTATAATTGCTTCATATGGTATTCCTTTTGTATTTATATGTTCTAATGCATCTACTAAAATCAAATCTGGTTTAATCTCTAATTTTTCTACTACTTCAGTTACACCTTGCTTAGTTGCATTTAATATATTTATATCATCAATAACATCTTGTCCAATTATTGCTACTGAATAGCTAATAGCTTCTTTAATAATTAAATCATAAAGCTTTTCTCTCTTCTTTTCTGATACCTTTTTAGAATCATTTACTCCTTCTATAAAAGATTCTTTGGGCATAATAACACCAGCAACAACTACTGGTCCTGCGAGAGGTCCTCTTCCTGCTTCATCAATTCCACATATATTATTGAATCCTTTATTGTGTAATTGATTTTCCATTTCTTTAAGTTTTTTTAATCTTTCTATTTCTGTTTCCTTCATATAAATTCCTCTTTTTAGTCATTAACGTTAACATTTCTAATATCATCTAATGCATATTTAATTTCTTTACCAACTTTAACTCCATATGTATAATATATTTTAGCAGTTGCATTTTCAATATTATATACAATGATATACCAACCTTGTTCGTCGTTTGATTCTACTCCTCTAATATTCATTTTTTCTAAGTCTTCTTTCGTTAGCTTATATACATTTCCCTTTAATACGTCTTCTTCACTAATACCTATATCTTGAACTCTATTTCCAAGAACTTCCAGATTTGTCAGTAAAGTACCTTTCAATTCTTCTCTTGCAGTTGCTTTCATTTCTTCCGTCGCTTCTTGAGGTCTTATACCTAGTTTATAGTTAGCATTTTCTACATATTCTTTTGCTTTTGCTTCAATTAGTAGCATATTAGTTTTTGTATTTTGGAAGGTTGTATATGTAATTGCATCCATTCCATATTTCATACTTATTCCTACTATAATTGATAGTATAATAATAGTTATTACAAGTGCAAGTAAGGTAATTCCTCTATTATTTTTTCTTACGTTTTGCATCATTTTTTCATTCCTCTCTTTTTTTATTTATTATATATGGAAACTTATTTTTTTTCAATAGAATTTGCTCCGAATTGTTACATTTTTTTCACAAAATTTTCACATAGATATAGTATTGTAATTATAAATTAGATATGATAAAATAAATATCAAATAAAACTAGGAGGGATTTTCAATGGAAGAAAATGAAAGTCAAAAGAAAAATGCTAACTTTAAAACAGTAGCAAATACTAATCCATATAATACAAAAAAAATTACATCAGGTTTTGGTAAAACTGTAATTCTACCTTTTGTTAGTGGAGCATTAGGTTGTGCAGTTGTGGTTGGTACATGTTTTGGTGTTCCTTCAATACGTTCTAAAATTTTTAATACAACACAAGCTATTCAACAAAATAACAGTAATGATACTACAGCAAAGCCTAATGGTTATGTATCACAAATTGATTTAAATAACTATTCTGATACTTCAGTTTATGCAGCTAACAAAATTTTACCTTCAATAGTTGGTATTGAGATTGAATACACTGTAAATAATTCACTTTTAGAAATGTTTGGTAGATCTTCTACTTCTACTGCCACTGCTTCAGGCTCTGGAATAATTATTAGTGAAGATGGTTATATTTTAACAAACAACCATGTTGTAGCTAATTCTTCAGAAAGTTCTAATTCTTATTATCAAGTATCAGAAGCAGCAAAATTGACAGTTACTTTATTTAATGATGAAACAAAATATGAAGCAAAAATTGTAGGAAAAGATGAGCAAACAGATTTAGCTGTAATTAAAATTGAAAAAACTGGATTATCTAAAGCTGAATTTGCAGATTCTGATTCTATAAAAGTTGGCGAATTTGCAATGGCTGTTGGTAACCCTATTGGTATGCAAAGTAGTGTAACTTGCGGAATTGTTAGTGCTGTTAATCGTGAAGTTACAGATTCTGATGGAAAGAAATATACATTAATTCAAACAGATGCTGCAATTAATTCTGGAAATAGTGGTGGTGCTTTAGTTAATCATGAAGGAAAAGTAATTGGAATAAATACTTTGAAAGTTGCAGGTACTGGTATTGAAGGTATGGGATTTGCTATTCCAATCAATTCTACAACTGATGTTACTTCACAACTTATTGAATTTAGCAAAGTAAGAAGACCATATATTGGTATTTCTGGTATTGATTTAACTGAAGCTCTTGCAAAAAATTATAACTTACCTCTTAGTGATGGAGTATATGTAAAATCTGTTGAAGATTTTTCAAGTGCTGAAAAAGCAGGATTAAAATCTGGTGATATAATTTTTGAAGCAGATGGTACAAAAATCACTAAAATGGATGACTTAAATAAAATAAAAAATTCTCATAAAATTGGTGATGAAATGATATTAAAAGTAAATCGTGATGGTCAAGAAAAAGAAGTTACTATTAAATTAGGAGAGCAACCTTAATTTTGAAAATTATTCACTTTAAGTTCACACAATGGACAAAAACAATTGATATTATATTTTTAAATCAGAAAGAAAACTGATTTACCTAAAAAACTATCCCCTTTTATTTTCAACGAAAAAAGAAGCTTTCAAGCTTCTTTTTTCTTATAATATTACAAAATCCATTTCACTTGTTAAAGATTCATTTCCATAGCTATATATAATATGCAATTTTCCATTACGTACAAAAAATTGTTTTGAATTTTCTATTTTATAAATGTCAGATTGGCTATCTCTTATATAAATTGGATAACCTAGTTCTTGTAAGCTTTTTGAGTTATTTTCTTCCCTTTTTATTTCTTCCCTAATTTTATTTTGTACATCGTTTTTATCATATTCTAATTTTTCAAGCATTTCTTCTAAATTAATTTGCTTTTTATTTTCTAAATCATATTGATATGTTTGTATAACACATTTCTGTGCTTGGTTTCCTTGTTTTATATTAGAACGAATTACTAAAAATAAGACTTGATTTTCAATATATGAAGCATATTCTACAGAATACATTGTTTGATTTCCTTTTGTTGATAATATATCACTAACTTGCCTTTTATATGTTTCATTAATTTCTTCATTTAATTTATTTAAATTTTCATCTTGAATATTAAATTCTGGAATATGAACATTTAATATATAATTTCCTTCTACATTATCTGTATTTTCATAACTTGTAAATACAAAATTTTTGCTAGCATCTTTTTTTGATATATTTTCTCCTTCTCCAATAAATTGATTTAAAAACATATTATCAAATTCTGTTCTTAATCTAAGTAGTTCTTCCTCTGTTGCTATTTGAATCTTATTAGTATGAAATATTCCTTCCCCTAAAAATTGCATAGTTATTATAACTGTTAAAGCTACAACACATATAACAATTGCTACCGTATATATAACTATATCGGCCTTACTAACCCTATATTGCTTTGGTAATACAACATTCATTCCTATATCTTTTCCTCTCTTGTAAATTACTTATATTTTCCTTAAAGTTTTATAACTAAATTATATCATTTCTTTATTAAATGGTCAATATCCTATTACCTCAAAATTCTTTAATTTTATTGACTATTTAGCAAATTTGAGGTATTATATATATGTTATAGATTTAAAAGAAATGAGGAATAAATATGTTATGTTCAAAATGTCATAAAAACCCTGCTGTATTATTTTTTGAAAAAGACCCTCACTCTAAAGAGTTAGAAGGTTTATGTTTTAGTTGTGCTAAAGAACAGGGAATCGACCCTGTTGATACATTAGCTAGACAAAATGATATTTTGTCAAAAAATACTGCTAATATAGATGATATGAAAAAACAATTTGAAACAATGTTCAAAGATTTTGCTGAAAATATCAACTTAGAAGATTTAGGAAAACTTGATGGAGCAATTACTTTTGGCACAGATGATTTGAATGATGATGGTATGGAAAATATTGATGGTCCAAAAATTGCTGGTGCTGCTATACCTATAGGTAGTATCTTCTCAGAAATGTTTGGTAAAAATAATTCTACATCTGTTGACCCTCAAGGAAATTCTAGAAAAAAAGTTAAAGTTGAAAAAAAGAAAAATCAAAAACAAAATAAGAAGAAAAAATACTTAGATACCTTTGGTACAAATCTTACAAATAAAGCAAAAAATGGTGAATTAGATATAGTAATTGGTCGTGATAAGGAAATCCAAAGAATTATTCAAATTTTAAATAGACGTTCAAAAAATAATCCTTGCTTAATAGGAGAACCTGGTGTAGGTAAAACAGCTATTGCACAAGGTTTAGCAATTAAAATTGCAAATCAAAATGTACCAGCCAAATTATTAAATAAAGAAGTTTATCTTCTAGATATGACTTCTGTTATTGCTGGAACACAATTCAGAGGACAGTTTGAGTCTCGTATGAAAGGAATTATTGACGAATGTAGACAATTTGGAAATATAATTTTAGTAATTGATGAAATTCACAATATAATCGGTGCAGGTGATGGAGAGCATTCTATGAATGCTGCAAATATTTTAAAACCTGCTTTATCTAATGGAGAAATTCAATTAATTGGTACAACTACTCTAAAAGAATATCGTAAATATATTGAAAAAGATTCTGCTTTAGAACGTAGATTTCAACAAGTTATAGTAGAAGAACCAAATGTTGAAGATTCTATCGGTATTTTGGAGGGTATAAAAAAATATTATGAAGAATATCACAAGGTAAAAATTTCTTCTGATGTAATTAAACAAGCTGTTATTATGTCTGAAAAGTATATTCATGACCGTTTTTTACCAGATAAGGCAATAGATATTTTAGATGAAGCTTGTTCTAGAATAAATTTAGAAAATAAAGAATTGTATAAGCTAGAAATGTTAAAAAAAGAATTAGCTGATGTTCAAGCTGAAAAAGAAGAAGTAGTAGCTGCTGATTCAACTGAAGATTATCAAAAGGCTGCAGATTTGAAAACAAGGGAATGTCAATTAATTGAACAAATTGATACTATAAATTCAGGACTTCAATTAAAAAATCTAACTGTACAAGATATTGCAACAGTAATTGAAAATTGGACAAAAATTCCTGTTAAGAAAATAACAGAGGCTGAAACTCAAAAATTATTAAATTTAGAGACAAATCTTCATAAAAGAGTTATTGGACAGCAAGAGGCTGTAAGCAGTGTTGCTAGAACTATTCGTAGAAACCGTGCTGGATTACAAAGTGCTAAAAGACCACCTTCTTTTATATTTGTTGGTCCTACAGGTGTTGGAAAAACAGAACTTGCTAAAAGTTTAGCATATGAAATGTTTGGAAAAGAAGATGCTATGATACGTATCGATATGTCTGAATATATGGAAAGTCATTCAACTTCAAAATTGATTGGTGCACCTCCAGGATATGTTGGATATGATGATGCTGGTCAATTAACAGATAAGGTAAAAAGGAAACCATATTCTATAATTTTATTAGACGAAATTGAAAAAGCTCATCCAGATGTTTTCAATATCTTACTACAAGTATTAGATGATGGTAAATTAACAGATAGCCAAGGAAATTCTGTTAGTTTTGCAAATACTATAATCATTATGACTTCAAATGCAGGTTCTAATTTGAATAATAATTCTATAGGCTTTGGAAAACAAACTGTTGATAAAAGTAAAATAGAAGATAATCTAAAAAGTACATTTAGACCTGAGTTCTTAAATCGTGTTGATGAAATTGTAGTATTTGATTCACTTACAGAAATTGAATTATTACAAATTATTGATTTAATGTTAAAAGAAACTTCAAAAGCTTTACAAGAAAAAGATATTTCAATGATAGTTTCAGATGATGCAAAACATTTTATTTTAGAAAAAGGTACTAATATTAAGTTTGGTGCAAGGCCTTTAAGAAGGGCTATACAAAGATATATAGAAGACGAAATTTCTGAAAAGATTTTAAAAGGTGAAATTGTAAATGGTCAAAAAATACATATTGATTTAAAAGATAATGAATTAACCTTTGATACTGAAAATTAAGGAGTATAAAAAATGTTAAAAAACATACCAAATATATTAACTATTTTTCGCTTTATCTTAATCCCTGTTATTCTATTTTGTATATTTACAGGTAATTATTTATATGCTTTTGCATTCTTTTCACTATCAGGACTTACAGATATTCTTGATGGAAGCATAGCAAGAAAATATAACTTGGTTTCCACTTTTGGAAAATTGATGGATCCATTAGCAGATAAATTGACACAAATTTCTGTATTATCAACTCTAGTATTTAAAAATATTATTCCTTTTTGGATACTTGTTATTGTAATTTTAAAAGAGCTTATTATGATTATAGGCGCATCTTTCCTTTATGGAAAAGATGTCGTTGTATATAGTAAATGGTACGGAAAACTTGCGACTGTTCTTTTTTATCTAGCTATAGTGCTTTCTTTGATAAATACTCAATATAACTTTAGTGGTTTATGGACGCATCTGGATATGGCTATTTACTGCATTGCAATATTTGTAACTATATTTGCCCTTGTTATGTATGTAAAGTATTTATATAAAGATGGATTTATTGATAAAAGTGATTTAAAAAAGGAAAAACAAGAAGTAGTAATAAAAAAAAGGAAGTAAATCTTCCTTTTTTTATTATTCAAAGTCTTCAATAGCTTGATTTAAATTTTCTTTTCCATTTACCTTTAGTCCTTCTTGCATTGTTATTTTGTCTGTTTCTGTTAAATAATCTGTGGAAATCTCTGTTTTTTCATATTCTTCTTCTTTTCCATCTTTCATAATATATATTACAATTTTACCATTGACATCTCTTAAAACATAATGTTCTCCACATTCTCCAGATACTTCTTTTTCTAGAATTACTTCATTATCTTTAAAAGTAGTAATTTTCCAATCATTATATAGTTCTTGTAATTGCTCTTTTGTGTTATTTACTAATTGTTGAGGTATATTCATATATTTTCTACTTGTATGTCCACATCCGGTATAATGAGTTTGAAATGTAAAACTGCAATTTGGTGATAATTTAATATTTTCTTGTGTATTTACTTGCAAATTAATGCTATTTTGAGAATTTAATTCTTTCCATTCTTCAGTGCAATCATCTTCTATTTCCTCTGATATTTGTGCTATTTGATGTTGAGTAACATTATCATTTTGCGTTTTAAAAACTTGAATCCCTACTAATATAGCAATCATTAAAACAATTATGCTTAGAATAGTAATAATGACTTTATTCATTTTTTACCTCCATATATCCCTTTTTTTCTAGTATTTCCAAAATTAGGATGTTTTATTCATATTACTTGCTTTACCATTTTTTTTGTGTTATTCTTTAAGTATAGGAGGATATTTTCATTATGGGATTAGGTAGAATACTTTTTTATGCAACATATGGTTTCTGGTCAATTATCAAGATATGATATAGCAAAAAAAAGTCAGCAGAATTGTTTATTTATAAAAACAGTACTTGAAACAAATAAAAGTCTATCTGATATATTGAAATATAAATTTGTAGACTATTACCAAGTGTCAGATAACAATGAAAATATAAAATATATACATTTATTATTGTTACATTTTTATAAATTTATAAAATATTTTTTTCTAATTATATCAAAAAATTTAAAATAATAATCTGATCTTAAATTCGTTAATATTTGTAATTAGTAATTTTTTTTATATTACATTCGTCAATTATCTTGTCGAAATCAGATATGTATTTTTTATCTTGTTCTATTCTAAATTTTTCAAATTCTTCTTCTGCAAATTTTTTTGCATTCTCAGCAGTAATTGAGCCTTTGTCTTTTAAAATTTCATATCTATTAGTTTTTAGCATGGTATTTAATTCTTCTACCCAATCTTTCATTTTCATTGGTATTTGCCTTTTAGCACGGTTTTCAGCTATGTCTAAATACATATTGACAATATCTTGTAAAAATTCTAGTTCTTTATTAGTTAAATAATTTTTAGCAATAGAAACATCACTTTTTAATATTTTACCATTAGGAGAATTCTTCCAAGAAGTTAGTCCCATATGCTCTTTTTGGCTGTTGGCTCTATGGTAAATTATCTCTGCTGCCGTTTCATTTGTAATCGCATAGTGGAATTTGTTTTGAATTGTTGCATAAAAATCTTTTGCCATTTCTGAATTCTTATTATAGTCAATACTGCATTCTGCAAAAATATCAGTTACTTTCTGATATAATCTTCTTTCACTTGTTCTAATTTCTTTTATTATTTCAAGTAGTTCGTCAAAATAGTCTTTGCCATATTTATTAGGATTTTTCAATTTTTCTTTATTTATACTATATCCTTTTATAATATATGATTTTAAAACTTGTGTTGCCCATTGTCTAAACTTCGTAGCTTTTTTTGAATTTGTTCTATAGCCAACTGCTATTATTAAGTCTAAATTATAATAGTCAATATTTCTGCTAACACTTCTATTACCTTCAATTTGAACTGTTGGGAATTTTCCAACAGTTGAATTTCTCTCTAATTCTTCCTCTTCATATATATTTTTTATATGCTCACTTATCGTAGATTTGTCTTTTTCAAACAATTCTGCGATTTTGTTAAGTGGTAACCAAATTGTCTCGTCATATAGAAAAGCCTCTATTTCTATTTTATTATTTTCGTCTTCATAAATAATTAAGTCACCTTTAGATAATTCGTTCAAAAGCATCGCCTCCTGTAAAACCTTTGTTTGTATTGTATCAAAAACTAATGCATAAATCAATATTTTTTATGAATTTTTCTATTTTTATCTTTCCATTTTTTTCTACCTCAATACTTATTTCTCCATTTTGGTCAGTCCTATATATCTTCGTACCGTAAGCTTTGTATCCTTTCAAGAATTTCCTGACTTGGGTGTCCATATTTATTATTCTCACCAACACCTATTAAAGCAATCTGTGGCTTTGCTATTTGTAAAAATGTATCTGTAGAAGAAGTTTTTGAGCCATGGTGTGCAACTTTTAAAATATTACATTTCAAAAAATCAGTATTTTTATATTCAAAAATCATTTTATCTTCTGCAATTTCTTCAACATCTCCTGTAAATAGCATTGTAATGCCTCTATAATTTAGTTTTGCAACTATTGCATTGTTATTTAATACATTATCTTCAATCAATTCTTCTTTTGGCCATAAAATATCAATATATACTTGTTTATCTATTATAATTCTATCTCCCTTTTTTACTACTTTTACATTAATTTTTTTCTTCTTTGCAATTTCAATAAATTTTATGAAATTTTCCGAATTTTCACCTTGCTTTCCTATTATTGCTTGTCCTACTTTTATCTTTTGCAAAATTTCCAATATTCCTCCTACATGGTCAGAATCAAAATGACTAATGATTATATAATCAATTTTTGTATATCCTCTATCTAAAATATATGATAATACACTGTTTTCTCCACCATCTATCAAAATCGTTTTACCTTGTGGAGTTTCTATGAATGTACAATCTCCTTGGCCAACATCTACAAAATGAATATATAATTTATTTGGGTAAATCAATTTAAAGAAAATAATAAAAATCAATAAAGCTATAATTATTTTTTTAAATTTTATCGGTTTTCTATATTTAAAATAGAATTTATATGCTTGTATTGTTTGTCTAAAACGTCTTTTTGTTGTATTGTCTCTTTTTGAAAAATATAATTGATATATTACGGTTAAACTAATAATAAAAAGAAAATAAATTATGAAATGCCACATTTTAGGTGTTGCAATATATATTGTTGAAAATGGCAATTTAGAAATTTGAGATATAAAAAGTAAGATTTTAATAAATGTTTTTGGAATAAAACCAAATAAAGTAGCTAGTTTTGAATTAAAAATTGTTAGAATTACAAATAAAAAACTACTTATCATAATAGGCCCTATTAAAATACCTACAATTAGGTTAGTTAAAATAAAATACGGACAAAAAGTGTTAAATTGATATATACTAATTGGAAATATAAAAACTTGAGCTATTAAAATAACAAGGAATTGCTTGAATTTTTTATTTCTTATTATATTTTGAAATAATACAATTCCTAATGTTCCTCCAAAAGATAATTGGAATCCAATATCTAAAATACAATATGGATTTTTTATTAAAATTAGTAAAGCTGATATACCTATATTTGTTAAAGCATCATTTCTGGTATAAAATATTTTAGATAATAGCATAATTATTCCCATTATTACTGCTCTCATAATAGATGGGGAAAAGCCTGTAATAAATGTATATGAAATTAGTATAAATATTGTAAAAACATATGCTTTACGTCTTCCAATTAATTTTATTGCTATAAAATTCGATACTGAAATCAAATATGCTATATGCATACCTGAAATAGCTAATATATGTGCAATGCCTATATTTCTAAAATCTTCTGTTATATCTTCTGAAATATAGCTCGTATCGCCCAATAACAAAGCTATTAAGATACTTGATATTTCCTCATTTTGAATTTTTTCTTTTATTTTATATTTTAGAAGATTGCTTATTTTATTTGCTTGTTTATTACATAAATCCAGTATATTTTGCTTCATTATTATTTTTTCTATATTGGTTACTTTAATTATCCCAACAGTTTTTTGCGTTTTCAAATATTTATTATAATCAAATCCACCTTTATTTCTCTGTACTTTTGGACATTGAAACTTTCCTTGTATTATTACTGCTTGTCCATATGTAAGTTTTTTTTCTGCCTTTTTTATATAAATATTAAAGTAATGATTCTGTTTTACTTTTAGTTTATATAAAGTATAATACTGTTCTTCTTTTGGATTACTTACTATAGTTCCAACAACTTTCATTGTTTCTTGACTTTGTAGTTGTGTTTGCATGTCTTTATATCTGTGCTCTTGAGTTAATATAATAATATTTGCAATAATAGATGAAATTACAAATATTATTATACTTCGTTTATTTATACATAATTTTATATATCTTCTATATCTTGAATAATTCCAGACTATAGGTCTTTTTTTATAACAAATACATTTAAAAATTAGATATATGATAGCAATTAGAACATAAAAAAAGACTATACTAAAATGTAAGTATAGTCCCTCTAATATACCTATTATATATCCAATTGCCATAATAACAATTGGTCTTTTCAATACTTTACTCCTTTTATACTACTCTTCTTCCTCCTGAAAATCCACTAGCTGCATTATTTAATGATGTAATACATACCGTTTTTCCTGGTTTTGGTGAATGTATAACATTTCCCCCACCAACATAAATAGCAACATGCCCACTATATATTACTAAATCACCTGGTTGTAAGTTTGCTCTACTAACAGCTTTTCCAACACCTGCTTGACCTCCTGATGTACGTGGTAGTGAAATACCACATTTGCCATATACATATTGTGTAAATCCTGAGCAGTCAAAACCTGTTGATGGTGATGTTCCACCATATTTATATTTAGTACCTATAAATTGTTTAGCAACAGAAACAATTTCTTGTCCTAATGATGAATTTGTATTTGTTTCATTAGTTGACTCTGATTCTTGCTTTGTTTCAACTTCTTTTGATGTCTGTGTATCTACTTTTTTAGTTTGTTCAGTTCTTGACTCTTCCATACTTCTTGATGTTTCTTGTTTCCTACTTGATAGAAGTGATGATAAGATATATCCTTCTTTTCCAGAAACAGTAACTTTACTCCATCCATCTACTTCTGCTGTAACTTGTACTTGTGTATTTAATGATAAGCTTGTAACAACTTCTGAGTTTCTATCATTATTTTTTCTAACATTAACTGTTTCAGAATTTATATACATTATTTTAGATACTTCTTGCTCTTTAGGTTGTGTTTGTTCTTCTTTGACTGTAACTGGTTCTTGTTCTTCTTTGAATGCAACTGGTTCTTGTTCTTGAATTTTTTCTAATTTTTCTAATACAATCCATCCTTGTTTATCTTCATTTTGAATATATGCCCATTTATTCATTGTATTTAATACTTCTACTTCTGTATCTTTACTAATTTTTTTTATATCTAATGAATGAATTAATGGAATAACTTTCAATGTTGTGTCTTGTGTTAATTTACACTTTCCAAGCATATCTTCTGGATTGATTGGCTCTGCATTAGTTTCAGTTACTTTGTTTTCCTCTATTTTTTCTGTTTGATTATTTACTATTTGATTTTCTGCTGTTTGATTCTCTAATGTCGTATTTTCTTCTGTCTTGTCTTCTTCTGCATTTTGTGTTTTACCTTCTGAAGATAGTAAGTCATTTCTTAAATAACCTACAATGTTTTTATACTTGATTTTGCTCCATTCTCCTGATGTTTCTAGAATTTCTACGCTTTCTCCTTGGTTTACTAAGTCTAATATTGTTGCATTTGTATCTGCACTTTCCCTAATATTTGCTGTTTCTACTGTAATTGTCGCAGTATTAGCTGCAAAGCTAGGATTTATAAAAAGTAAGCTAATAGAAGTCATCATAATTGCTAAAATACTAAGTACTAGCACACTTTTTATATTTAATTTCATTTTCATTTCTACAACTCCTTGTTTCATTATATTATCAATTTAAACTGCAATTTTTATTATACAATAATTTAATTACAACGTCAAATTTCTAAATATAGTTATCAAAATCAGTTAAGCTTCATTTTTGGTAAAATATTCCTAAAATCTCACTTTTTTACATATTTTTATCTATAACTGGTAATATTTGTTTTTTTCTAGATACTACTCCCTCTAAAAACATCATATTATTCTCTAATGCCTTTTCAAATCCTTTTTCTGCTACTTGTTTCTCTTTTCCTAAAGCGATTATTTGTGTATTACTATTTAAAATATCAGTAATTGCAAAAATAAATAGTTGCAAGTCATTGTTTTCAATTTCTTTTTCTATTACTTTTTCAATATTTTCTTTTCTTTTTAATACATCTGGAATACTAACTGTATTTACTTGCGCAATAACAAATTTTTTACCTTCTTTTTCACTTCTTTTAGCATCCAAATTAATAAGTTCTTCTTCTGTAAAATCATCTAAATTTGTTCCTGCTTTTAACATTTCAATTCCATATGTATTAGCATCAATCTCTGCTATTTTAGTTAGTTCTTCTAAAGCTTTTCTATCGTCATCTGTCGTTGTTGGTGATTTTAATAATAAAGTATCTGAAATAATTGCAGATAACATCAATATTGCTTCTTTTTTATCAATAATCATATTTTCTTCTTTAAATTTTTTATATAAAATTGTTGCTGTACATCCTACAGGTTCTGCACGATAATATAAAGGTGCTTTTGTTTGAAAATTAGCAATTCTATGATGGTCTACAACAGTTTCAATTACTGCATTTTCAATTCCTTCTACACTTTGATCAAACTCATTGTGGTCAACTAAAACTACTCTTTGTTCTTCTTCAACTTTTTGTAATAAATCAGGTGCTTCTAAGCCTAAATAATCTAATACAAATTGTGTTTCTTTATTTACATTCCCTAATCTTTTTGCTTCTACATCTAAACCTAAATTTTTATCAAATTTTTCCATTACCATACTAGAACAGATTGAATCCGTGTCTGGATTTTTATGTCCAAATACATATATTTTTTCACCCATATTTCTCACTCCTATATTTTATTTGCTCGTCGTATTATATCCTTCTTTTTCAATTTTGTCAACTATTGATTCTAGTTCTTCTTTTGTAAATTGATATTTTTGATTACAAAAATGGCATACCAGTTCTGCTTTTCCATCTTCTTCTATTATTCTTTTTAATTCTTCCTTTCCTATACCAATAAGAGCATCTTCCATATGTTTTTTTGAACAATCGCATTCATATATTGGCTGTATAGTCTCGTCTATAATTTGGATATTGTTATCTCCAGTTACCTTTTTACCTATTTCTTCTAGAGTTAAATTATTATCTAACATTTTTGAAATAGCTCCCGCTTTAAAAATATGTTGTTCCAACATAGAGATATCCTCTTGAGTTGCATCTGGCATTGGTGTAATTATATATCCTCCTGCTGATTTAACACCATCTTTATTTACAAGAACTCCTAATGCAACTGCTGTATTTTTTTGCTCTGATTTTGCAAAATACTCCGCAAAGTCCTCTGCTATTTCTCCTGATACAATAGGTGAAATCCCTATATATGGTTCTTTTAATCCCATATCTTTTACAACATTTATATATCCTTCTGTTCCAACTGCTTTTGCTACATCTAGTTTTCCATCTTCATTTAGTGGTATATCTACTTGGGGATTTGCTACATATCCTTTTACTTTTGGATAATTATTAGCTGTTACTACAACCATTCCCATTGGTCCATTCCCTTTTATCTGTATAGTTAATTTGCTTTCTTCTCCCTTCATATCTATTCCCATAAGTGTTGCAATAGTAAGAATTCTGCCAAATGCAGCTGTTGTGACTGGGCTTAAATCATGAATTTTTCTAGCTTTTTCTACTAAGTTTGTTGTTTGTGCACATATTACAGATACTCTACCTTCATATGCTAGCATTTTAATAATTTTATCAGGCATTTTTTTTCTTTCCTTCCTTTTAGTTAAAAAAGCGCCCTTTTATTCGGACACTTTCTACAATTAGTCTTGTTTTTGAAACATATCTTTTGATACACCACAAACAGGGCATACCCAATTTTCTGGTATATCTTCAAAAGCTGTTCCTGGAGCTATTCCACTATCTGGATCTCCTTTTTCTGGATCATATACATATCCACAAGCCATACATACGTACATATTATAACACCTCTTTCTTAATTTTCTGGATGCAACTGAAACATATCTTTGCTTTCTCCACAAACAGGACATACCCAATCTTCTGGTAATTTGTCAAATTCTGTTCCTGGCTCTATTCCAGCCTTTTCGTTTCCTATTTTTGGATTATATATATATCTACATTGCAAACATTCATAACTTTCATTTCCTGTTTTCTCAGGAGCAAAATTTTTGTATCCTGCAATAACTGCAAGTATTACTATAAACAAAAATGAGCATGCTTTCCATATACCACTATCTGTTAAAATTACTGCAAATATTCCTAAAGTAGCGCTAATTCCGTATAGCATAACAACTGCTTGTTTTTGACTATATCCTTTTGCTAATAATTTATGATGTATATGTCCTTTATCAGCTTTAAATACAGCTTTAATTGATTTTCCTTTTATCAATCTTCTAATAATTGCTACAATAGTATCAAAGATTGGTAATCCTAATACTATTAAAGGTAATACAATAACTGCTGCTGTATATGTTTTTGCTGCACCTAAAATTGATATTACAGCTAATGAAAATCCTAAAAAATTAGTTCCTGTATCTCCAATAAATGTTTTAGCAGGTGAAAAATTATATGGCAAAAATCCTACTAAAGCTCCTGCTAATGCAGTAATAAGTACAATTGATAGCATAGAAGAGCCATTTAATACAAATATGATTAAAAGTGAAACTGCAGATATTACAGATATTCCTGATGATAATCCATCTAATCCATCTATTAAATTTATTGCATTTGTTACTATGATTACCCATGCCATTGTTAAAATTATAGATGTTATTTCATGAATTTCTGGAAAATTTAAAAATGGTAATGTTATTCCTTCTATTCTAACTCCAGCAGCAATTATAACAACAGTTGCAATAATTTGTCCAAATAATTTTGTTAATGGTTTGATTGTCTTTATATCATCTACTACACAAAAAATTGATAGTATTCCTACTGCTATTGCAAATCCTAATAACTTTTTTCCATATTCTTCTCCACCCATTAAATTGATAGTTTTTTCCATTGTCATAACAACTAATAAGTAAATTGTTGAAACAAGAAATCCTAAAATAACGGCTGGCCCTCCGAATTTTGGTATTGATCTTTTATGTGTTCTTCTTTCATCTTTTGGTATGTCTACTGCACCTATTTTTTTTGCTATTTTTATTGTATATGGTGTTGCAACAAATGCAACCACAAATGCAAGTATAAAAGCAATTGCAATGTCTCCCCACATGAAAATTCCTCCATACCTATTTCATATTTTCGTTTTCTATTTCTTCTATCATTTTTAGCCTTTCTTCATATCTTCCGCCTTTAAATTCTGATGCTATCCAATTTCTAATAATACAAATAGCATCATTTACTGTTACATAATCTGCTCCAATTGTTAATACATTTATATCATCATCTGATTTTCCTAATTTTGCTGCTATTTCATTATATGCAGTCGCTGCTCTTACTCCTCTAAATTTGTTAGCAACAACAACCATTCCACATCCAGAACGACAAACTAATATTCCTTTACTAGCCTCTCCTTTAGATACAGCTTCTGCTACTTTTTTTCCATATATTGGATAGTCTGTTCTTTCTTCATCATATGTACCATAATCTTTATATTCAATTGCCTTTTCGTCTAAATATTTTTTTATTTCTTCTTTTAATTTGTATCCTCCATGATCACTTCCGATTGCTATCATGTTTATCACTCCATTCTTTTTTTATCACCACTAATATATCACAATTCGCTTAGATTGACAATACGAAATTAAAATTTCAATGAATTTTCTGTAAATACTTGCCAAACTCAAAAAAATGTGGTAAAATAACCTATGTTATAGTGTAATATAGACGAATGGGAGGTGCTAAATATGCCAAATATTAAATCTGCAAAAAAGAGAGTTAAAGTAATCGAGAAAAAAACTTTAAGAAATAATATGATAAAATCTGGATATAAATCAGCAATAAAAAGTTTTGAACAAGCATTAGAAGCTGGAAACATGGATGAAGCTAAAAAGTTATTTTCAGAAGCTACAAAAAAAATCGACCAAGCTTGTACAAAAGGTGTTATTGTAAAAAATACTGCTGCTAGAAAAAAATCTAATTTATCAAAAAAATTAAATGCTGCTATGGCATAAAGAAGACCTGTGATTTCACAGGTCTTTTTGATGGGCTTGTTTGGTTAGTCTACGAGTTACTTACCCCCTATTCGGTTGTTTCATATCCAAGTTTCTGGAGAAATTTGAAGGCTGCCCCAATCTCTGTGCAATTCACAACATATAAATGCATCTTGTAAAACCGCTTTTCCTGTACTACTCCGAGAAGTCTTGCCTCGGCGGAAAGGCTTTTATCCTCTAAGATTTTTCCAAATTCTTCTCTCTCCTCTTCTGTTGGAAATGTAAATCTAAGGTCTTCCTTGAATAAATTAACCTTAATCTCTTTCATAGTCATTCTCCTTTCTGTTGTACCGCCCATCTGATATCGCTATCATATATATTATACCACATTTAAATACATAATTCAAGTTTATGTATCTTATGTTCTTGTTTGGTTACAATTTCCATTGTTTTTACTTTTTTATTATGTTATGATTAAATAGGTGATACTTATGATAGATAAAATGAAATATACATTTGATAATTTAGAACAGCAAACAAAGAAAATTATAAAAAATGGTGTAAAGTTTTGTTTTATACTTTGTATTATTTCCTTAATAATTTTACTTACATATGATTTTTTTATAGATAATCCTCATCTTTTTGATATTGGAATTGCTTTATTTAAGATGAGTTCACTTTTTTCTATTGAATTTCTAATTTGCGGAATTGTAGTTGACTCATTAAAAAAGAATTTTATTTAGTTCAAATTCTTTTTTGATTTTATTTATTCATTTCTTCTATAAACATTTTATTCAACATTTGTGGATTTGCTTGTCCTTTTGTCTGTTTCATAGCTTGACCTACTAAAAATCCTAGTGCCTTGTCTTTTCCTGCTTTGTAATCACTAATAGATTGGGGATTTTCTTCTAATACCTTTATTACTACCTCTTTAATAGCACCCTCATCAGAAATTTGTATCCAGCCTTTTTCTTTTATAATTTCTTCTGGGTCTCTTGGGTTTTCAAATAGTTCTGCTAAAACCTTTTTAGCTATACTTGAACTAATTGTTCCTTTATCTATAAGTAATACTAATTTTCCTAATTGATTGCTATCAAAAGGAATGTCAATAGGTTCTTGTTCTGTTTCATTTAATATTCTTGAAATATCTGATATTATCCAATTATTTACAGCTTTCGGATTATTACAAATAGCTGATGCTTTTTCAAATAAATCTGCTAAATATTTTGAGCTAGAAATAATATTTGCGTCTTTTTCTGATAAGTGATATTCTTCTAAATACCTTTTTTTCCTAGTTTCTGGTAGTTCTGGTAATCCTTTTTTTATATTTTCAATGTATTCGTCAGATAGTTTAATTGCAACTAAATCTGGATCTGGAAAATAACGATAATCTTGAGCATCTTCCTTATCTCTCATAGAAAAAGTCTTTCCTGATACCTCATCCCAACGTAAAGTTTCTTGCTCAATTGTTCCTCCCTCTTCCAATACATCAATTTGTCTATTTGCCTCATATTCAATTGCTCTTACAATACTTCTAAATGAATTCATATTTTTCATCTCTGTTCTAGTGCCAAATTTAGTTTCTCCTTTTTTACGAACTGAAACATTAACATCAGCTCTTAAAGATCCTTCTTGCATTTTACAATCAGATACTTCAATGTATTCTAAAATTGATTTTAACTTTCTTAAATATTGTTCTACCTCTTGGCTACTACGTAAATCTGGTTCTGAAACAATTTCAATTAGCGGTACACCTGCTCTATTTAAGTCAACAAGGCTTCCTCCACCAAATTCGTCATGATTTAATTTTCCTGCATCTTCTTCTATATGAATTCTTAAAAGTCTAATTTTCTTTTTTCCTTCTTCTGTATCGATTTCTACATATCCATGCTCACATAATGGTTTATCAAATTGAGAGATTTGATATGATTTTGGTAAGTCTGGATAAAAATAGTTTTTTCTGTCATTTTTGCTGTTCTTTGATATTTCGCAGTTTGTTGCTAGTCCTGCTTTTACTGCATATTCAACTACTTTTTCATTTAAAACCGGTAGTGTTCCTGGCATTGCCATACATATTGGGCATGTATGAGTATTTGGATTTGCTCCAAAACTTGTTGGACATGAACAAAATATTTTTGTTTTTGTAGATAATTCTGCGTGGACTTCTAGTCCAATAACAGTTTCATAATCGTTCATTTTTACTTATCCTCGTATAATATATTTGCAATCAATTTTATAAATTTAATTTACATTAAATAAATGACTGCATAAGAAAAATT
>CANQWU010000015.1 GCA_947627605.1 uncultured Clostridia bacterium | reverse complement strand
TTTAATTAATAAAAAATAAAAATTAAAGATAAATGGAGAAATTGAAAGATAATTACTTCATTTATAGAGATAGGAGTGAAACAAATGCCAGCTTGGGCTATTCATTTAGCTATTGCAACTAAAATAAATAAAAAATCTAAAAAAACTTCTCAATTTAAAAATGCTTTTCTATTAGGAAATATTATTCCAGATATTTTAAATGGTTTTGTTGTAAAAAATATATCTCATAAAATATCACACAATGAAACTCATTTTGCAGTAGAAGTACAGATAAACAATCATAAAGAAAGAAGACATGATATACAAGGATTTTATAATAAATATCATAATAATTTTGATAATCCATTAGTATTAGGATATTATACGCATATATTAACAGATACTTTTTGGAACAACATTGCATATGGAGAAAAGGGGATTTTTAATGAGGACAAGTATTTAATTGGATTAAAATTAGCAAATGGAAAAGAAGTTTTCGCACAAAAGGATGACTTAAGAAAGATAAAAACAAATGATTTTAAAATATTTTCAAAATACATATATGAAAATAAATTAGCGGAAATTCCATATTATGACGAAGAACTATTAGAATATGCTAAAGATATAGATTGGTTAAAACTAGAGCAGGAAGATATAATTGAAACTATTAAATATTTGGAAGAAATGTCAAAATTAGAAAAGCCAATAGAAATAGACTACCCAGAATATCAAATTTTCTCACAAAATGAAATGGAGACAATTTTTAATAATTGTGTAGAAATGTTAGAAAATAAAATAAAGATAACGCCTCACAAATAACTTGTGAGGCGTTTGTCAGAAGTTTTAAATTTCACCACAACGCATTTCAGAAAATGGAAATCCGTGTAAGGTAAGATGTTTCTGAATTTCTGCAGCTGCAAACAGAGCCTCAATAAAACGTTCTGTCAGATGATATTCATGATTGTCAGCTTCTTCAATCAGACCACCATCTAGAAATTTTTGAATATCAGAATTTTCTTCAGTAAAAGATAATGACAGAACATTTTTCTGAAAATTACCATTCATGAGAATGTAATTTCCCTGGTAATGCAAGACTTCCAAAAGTGAAATACAGAGTTTTGAACTTAAGCCTAAATTTTCAGCAGCTATTCCCATTGTAAGTGAACAGCCTTTTAACCGAACATCTTCAAGTTTCAAACTCAAATTTTTTTCTTCTGACATATTTTGTCCCTCCCATAATGTAAATAGTATGATAAATTTTTATCATCTAAACATATTATATCATAGCATTATGTCAAATGCAAACTAAAAGCAAGAGTAATTTAATAATTTTGTCGAATTTTGCGATAAAAAAATACATTCTAATATATTGCAAAATAAGAATAAATATGCTAAGATATAGGTGTTTAAATCTATTTAATTAATTTTTTATTTCTAAAATAATTCCAAAAACAAAGAATAAGAGAAAAAACAAGAGGGTTTTTAAGATTAAAATTAAATTTACTGTGAAATTAAAATTGACTTAATGGTGCAGAAAAGATATAATTTGAAAGGAAGCGATAGTATTATTTATATTGAAAAAAATAAGATATATCAACCATATGATAAAATATTTAGAAAAATATTATCTAATGAAACACAAGTTGTAGAACTAATAAACAATTATTTTAAATTAAAATGGAAAATCACGGAAAAAGATTTAGAAAGATATCATTGTAAATTTGTAAATACACAATTTCAAAATAGAGAATCAGATGTGATTTATAAATTGCGAAATACTAATATAATCTTTCTAATTGAACATCAATCTAAAATTGATTATATGATGGCTAAAAGAATAGCAGAATATCAAATTGAAATAATAAAACTTGAAACATTGAATAAGAAGAATAATAAAAAAATAATTTTACCATTAATCATACCGATTATACTTTATACAAATAATAAAAGAAAATGGAATGCTCATCAAACTATTACAAGGATGCAACCAAGAATAGAAGGATATAAAAACTTAGAATTAGGTGGGTATAATATAATAGATATAAACAAAATCAGTATAGACAGATTATTACACAACAATTTATTTATATTAAAAATTTTGGGATTAGAAAAAGCAAAAAATGAAAAAGAACTAGGTAATATTTTTCAATATATTTTATTTACAGAAGAAAATGAAGCTAATATAGAGTTATTAAAAGAAATAGCATACTATGTTTATGATACTGTCTTAAAAAATGAAAAAGTAAAAGAAAAATTTGATGAATTAAATAGGAGTGAGGGAAATATGAGTTTTATTGATATGCTTTTAGAAAGAGAAAAAGTATTATTAGCAAAAGGTAAAAAAGAAGGAATAAAACAGGGAGTAAAACAGGGTGAAAGAGAAATTGTAAGAAAAATGCTAGAATATGGTAGTGATGATAAATTTATTAAAAAAGTAACAAAAATAGATGCAAAAACACTTAAGGAATTAAAAGAACAAAAAGGAAAAGCATAAAAAGACTTTCAAAAACGAAGAAATTCTTTTTTCTGCTTTAAAATAAAAAATAGAATATACAAAATGGCAAAGCAAGATATTTTAAATATATAGTACATCCAAGAAGAATTACTTTGAGAAGGGATTAGAGAACAAATAAAAAATGCAATTATTAATAAAAAGCAAGGCTTAATTAAGAAATTCCAAAAATCAAAATTAAGTTTTAGTTTCTTTTTTAATAACAAAAAACTAGATACAAAATTAAAAACTTCACTAATAATAATACTAATTAAATATCCAGTTATTCCATAAATAGGAACTAAAAAGTAGATAATAAAAATAGTTATAACTAAGTCACAAATATTTACACACATAACATGAAATTGAGACTGCAAGCCTTTTAGCATATTATCAATAATATTGTCTACATACATAAATACTACAATAGGAGCAAAAAATCGAAGATATGGTGCAATTTCTAGATTATTATAAACTAAAATACTTATTTCATTTGAGTAAAATAAAAGAATTCCTGTTACTAAAAAAGAAAACATAAAAGTAATGTAAAAAATTCTATCACAAACAGTTTTCATTCTATTAAAATTTTTTCCAGCTAAAAGTCTAGCATATTCTGGTATTAAAAGACTACTAAAAGAATTTATAAAAATATCAGCAAACATTAAAACAGGCATTACCATTCCTGTAATTAGGCCATATTTTGCAGTTGCCACAGAATAGCTTAAACCATATACTTGTAAACGCATAGGAATTAGAAACTGTTTTAATGAAGAAAGACCAGACTTTATGTATGATGTAAGAGCAATAGGAAATGAAATTTTAAAAATACGTTTTCCCATATTTTTAACATAGTTTCTAGTATACCTTAATCTTTGTTTATCAAAATAAAATAAACAAAATTTCAATATAAAGGAAATAAATTCTGAAATAACATCTCCAAAAACTAAGCAATAGCAAATACTATCAATATTATGACTCTTATTACTTTGTAATAGAAGAATAGTAAATAATATTTTAACTAATAATTCAATACATTCTATAATTGCATTTTTATATGATTTTCCAGTACTTGTGAAGTAACTAGTAATAATACTAGAAACACTAATAAATGGTAGAGCAAAACAAATCATATAAATTGGTTTACTTGAGACGCAATGATGTAGCCAAGAATTAGAAATTATAGGGGCAAATATAAACAAAACAAAAGATGCAATTAAGCTAAGGAAAAGAGAAAAAATCATACAAGTTTTTACTACTTTTAAAGCACTTGAAATATTATTTTTTTCTAATTCTTCAGAAACAATACAAGTACAAGCTAAGCCTATACCAGAAGAAGCAAAAGTGATAGCCAAGAAATAAACAGACATAACTAAACTAAATATACCAATAGGCTCTTGTCCTACTTTGTTTGCAATGTATATGTTAAAAATAAGACCTATACCACGAATAACAAGGGAACTAATTGTTAAGATAATGCCATTTATAATAAAAATTTTTGCTTTTCTCAAAATAAATATCACCAATACAAATTTATGTTGAAAAGCAAAAATTATGAAATCAACCTAATTGATAAATAGTTGCAGTTACTATTTTATCAGTAACATCAAAACGCAACTTTATATTTTTTCCGGTATCATTTTTAAATTTAAAATCATAACTACCATATGCAACTGCTGCATCTTTTCCTTTTTGAACATAAGGAACATAATTGCTATGAGGATGTCTTTCTATTACAGTTAAATTTGGAACAGCTAAAACAGCATTATATAAAGTGGAACTAATTTGGCAATTTCCACCTCCAATTCCTTTCTTTTTATTTCCATTATTATCAAAAATATCCGCTTCTTGATATCCTTTGTCAGAAGAAGAAGGTCCTAAAAAATCACAAAAAGAAAAAGTTTCTCCACTTTTTATAATGTGATTATTTAAGCGAGAAGCGGTCAATTGCATATTATTCTGCCTACCAGCTTCTTTTGTATAAATATTTGTAGAAAAATTAGAAAGTTCAGTTTCAATAGGTGGTTTTTCTACAGCAGTATTTTGATCATTTGTATTAGAAGAATTTTCTTTATTATTTGTAGACGTTTTTTGACTTTCATAAGAGGAATCTTTATTCGAATTATTATTACCGCTTAAAAAGAAAAGCTATTACACCAATTATAACAGCAATTAAAATAATAATACCTATAATATATTTTGAATGTTTCATTTTTATCACCATATGTAGTATGAACAAAAAATTGAAAAATAATGTAATAAAAACTTGAAAAATTTGCTAATATAATATATGATACACTAAGAAGATTGAGGTGAAAAAATCAGATGAAATCTAACTTTTTCAAATATGTATTTGCTATATTTGTCGTAGGAATTGTGATTTTTGCTATTTATAAAATAAAATCAGAAGAAGAAAAACAAGAGCAAGAACAAACACAAGTAAGTGTACAAGAAGAAAAAATTACAGAAATTACGTTAGGAGTTGCATCATTTGATAGCACAAATCCTATTTTTAGCAAAAATAAAAACATACAAGATATTTCTAGACTTGTGTATGAACCACTAGTAGATTTAACATCAGATTATAAAGCTGAGCCTTGCCTAGCACAAGAATGGGCAAAACAAAACAGTACAACATATATAATAAAACTAAAGGATAATGTAAGATGGGCAGATGGACAAAAATTTATAGCAGATGATGTAAAATTCACAATAGAAAAATTAAAAGGAATGAATTCTATTTATTCACCAAATGTGCAAAATATAGAAAATGTAGAAATTGCAGATGATTATACATTAAAAATATATTTAAATAAAGAAGTTCCATTTTTTGAATATAATCTAACATTTCCAATTTTATCAAGCCAATTTTATCAAGATAAAGAATTTTCTGATGGAATTGTACCTGTTGGAACAGGAATGTATAAATATACTGATGTTCAATCAACACATTTAACTTTAGAACCAAATGAAAATAGATGGAATAATAAAACAAACTTGACTTTGACTAAAATAACAGTAAATTTATATTCGTCTTTGGGAGAATTATATAATAGTTTTAAAATGGGAAATCTTGATGTTATTGATACACAAAATAGCAACTTACAAGAATATATAGGAAGTATCGGATATGCAAAAAAGGAAATGAAAGGTAGAGAACATGATTTTATAGCATTAAATATGAATAATGCTTTCCTTTCAAGAAAAGAAGTTAGAAAGGCTATTTCATATTCAATAGATAAAACAAATATTGTATCAAGCATTTTTAATAGTCAATATTATACTTCAAGTTTTCCATTAGACTATGGTAACTGGCTATATCAAGTAGAAGAAGCAAGTTCTGGATATAACCCAGAACAAACAAAACAAGTATTGACTCAAAGCCGGATGGAGTTATAAAAATCAATATTGGCAGAAAACTGAAAATTATAAAACACAAAGGTTACAATTAAATCTTTCTGTAAAAGCAAGTGATCAAGCAAGAGTTTTAGTAGCACAAAATATTCAAGCACAATTGGCAAATCAAGGTATTAGAGTTAATGTAGTACAATTGACAGATGAACAATATTCTAATGCAATTAACACTAAAAATTATGATATGCTCTTATGTAGTATAAACTTATCATATAGTCCTAATTTAGAAACATTTTTAGGAAATAATAACTTAGCAAATTATACAAATGAAGAAGTAAAAAATATTTTAGAAGAAGTAAAAAATACAAATGATGAAAACATTTTAAAAGAAAAGTATAAAAGAATAGCAGAAATATATAAAGAAGAAGTACCATATATAAGTTTATATAATAATAAATTTACAGTTTGTTGTCATTCTAATTTAAAAGGAGATGTTACACCAAACTGGTATAACGTATTTTATAATATAGCTGGATGGTATAAATAAAAAAATTTAAAAAAAGTATTGACAAAACAAAAATTTGGTATATAATAAAAACATCAAACAAACATTCGATAATTATAAGGAGGAAAAATTATGGGAGAAAATACAGAAAAGAAAAAAGCATTAGAGGCTGCAATGAGCCAAATAGAAAAGCAATTTGGAAAAGGTTCTGTTATGAAATTAGGAGAATATAAGGCAATGGAAGTAGAAGCAATTCCAACAGGAGCATTAAGCTTGGATATCGCATTAGGAATTGGAGGATTACCAAGAGGAAGAATTGTTGAAATATTTGGACCAGAATCTTCTGGAAAAACAACATTAGCATTACATGTTATTGCAGAAGCACAAAAAGAAGGTGGAGAAGTAGCATTTATAGATGCAGAACATGCACTAGACCCAGTATATTCTAAAAAATTAGGTGTTGATATTGATAATTTAATTGTTGCACAACCAGATACAGGAGAACAAGCTTTAGAAATAACTGAGAGCTTAGTAAGAAGTGGAGCATTGGATGTTATTGTCGTTGACTCAGTTGCAGCACTTGTTCCAAAAGCTGAAATTGATGGAGATATGGGAGATTCTCATATGGGACTTCAAGCAAGATTAATGTCACAAGCATTAAGAAAATTAGCAGGTGCAATCAATAAATCAAAAACAGTATTGATTTTTATAAATCAATTAAGAGAAAAAATAGGGGTTATGTTTGGAAATCCAGAAACGACAACTGGAGGAAGAGCTTTAAAATTTTATGCTTCTGTTAGATTAGACATTAGAAAAATTGAAAATATTAAACAAGATGGAGAAATTAAAGGAAGTAGAACAAGAGTAAAAGTCGTAAAAAATAAAGTAGCGCCACCATTTAGAGAAGCAGAATTTGATATTGTATATGGAGAGGGAATATCAAAAGCAGGTAATATATTAGATATGGCTGTTAATTTAGATATAATTGAAAAAAGTGGATCTTGGTTTAGCTATAATGGTGAAAGAATTGGACAAGGTAGAGAAAATGTAAAAAGCTATTTAAATGAAAATCCAGATGTTTTAGCAGAAGTAGAAGAAAAAGTAAGAGCTAATTTTGAAAAAGCATTTGAACAAAGCTTAGGAGAAGAAATACCAGAAATAGAAGATGATGACGAAGAATAAAAGGTGAGCTTATGTATTCTGTAGAAGAATTTGATAAACAAAAAACTAAGGTTTTAAAATACATATTATATAAAAGAAGAACAGAACAAGAAATTAAAACCAAATTTATATCAACAATACCAGAAGACATTTTAGAAGATATTATTCAATATCTTAAAGATGCCAAATATATTGATGATAAACAATATATTGAAAAAGCAGTTAATAATTTTAAATTATTAAAAAACTTATCTATCAAGGAATTAACATATAAATTGTTAAGCAAAGGACTATCTAAAAGTGATATTGAAAACTATATCTATGAAAATAAAGAAGAATTAGAAGAATATGAGCAAAATTCAATCAGAAATATAATGTATAAAAAACAAAATTCTATGGATATAGAAGAAATCAAACAATTTTTGATAAAAAAAGGATACCAAAAAGATAATATAGTGAATGTAATAGAGGAAGAAACATAAAGTTCCAGAAAGGGATAAAGAAATGTCAAGTTTATTAACATTGGAAACAAAAAAATATGCAATAAAAATTGATAATTTTGAAGGACCATTAGATTTGTTAATCTATTTAATAGAAAAAAATAAAATGGATATATATGACATAAATTTAACTCAAATTACAGAACAATATATAGAATATTTAGATACAATGGAAAAATTAAATCTAGAGATTGCAAGTGAGTTTTTAGTAATGGCATCTTCTCTATTATACTTAAAATCAAAAAGACTATTACCAAAACAAAATGAAGATGAAGAAGAATTGACAGAAGAAGAACTTATAAAAAGAATTATAGAATATAAAAAATATAAAGAAATTACTGCCAAGTTTAAAGAAAACTATTTATTGTTTTCAAAACGTATCCAAAAAACACAAGAAGAAATTAGCTTGCCACAAAGGCAGTTAGACAAAGAATATGATAATAAAGTTATTCCAAATATATATCAAGAATTGATAGAAAGGACAAGTCAAAGACTAAATCAAAATGCAAAAAATATAGAAAAAATAGCACTAGTAGAAAATTATACTGTTGCAAGTAAGGTAAAAGAAATGGTAAAAATATTGGTTAAGCAAAAAAGATTTGTATTTAACAAAATATTTTCGCTTAATCAAAGAGACAAACAAGAAGTTGTTACAGCATTTACAGGATTATTAGAATTATCAAGAAGAAATAAAGTGGCAACAAATCAAAAAGAAATTTTCGGAGATATTATGGTAGAGAAAAAATAAAATTCAAACCTCTTTTTTAATAAAGAGGTTTTTTATGTTTAAAAAGCCAAAAAATGGAAAAACTTAAGATAAATAAATTAAAGAAGGCGAGGATATGCTATTTTTATTTTACACATTTTTCTTAATATTACTAATACTTTTAATTATATTATCTATAAAGGTGCAAATACGAATTGAAAACTTAAAATACAGTTCAGAATTAATAAATGAAACATCACATTTAAATAAAGAATATATAATTTCAATATGTATGTATACATTAAATAAAATTCCAATATTTCGAATTAAATTTACAAAAGAGAAATTTCACAAATTAAATCAAAAAACACATATAAAAGAAAAATTAGAGAAACAAATGAAGGAACAAAATCTTAAACAATTATCAGAAAAATATGATGTAACAAAAGATTTTAAAGAAATTATAAAAAATATAAATATAAGAACAAATAAACTAGAATTAAAGCTAGAAATAGGAACAAAAAACGTAATTTTAACATCTTTTTTAATTCCAGCCATTAGTACAATTTTAGCAATTATACTATATAAAACTGGAAACAAATCAAAAATGCAAAAATATAAAATTGAACCGATTTATCAAAATAAAAATTTAATCAATTTCCAATTAAATGGTATATTTGATTTAAAACTGATACATATTATAACCACAATATGTATATTAAAAAAGAAAAGGAGAGTTGAGAAATATGAGCGAACATCCAATAGAAGGTCTTATGACTACAGCTATGAATAGTATTCAAGATATGATTGATGTAAACACTATCATTGGTGAGCCTATTGAAACGTCTAATAATATAGTTATAATTCCTATATCAAAAGTATCATTTGGCTTTGCAGCAGGAGGAAGCGAATTTAAAGGAGAAACAGTTGATGAATACAAAAAAGCAGACAAAGAAGAAGAGATTCAATATCGCTTACCATTTGGTGGTGGAAGTGGAGCAGGTGTAAGTATAAATCCAATTGCATTTTTAGTTATAACAAAAGATAATGTGAAACTAATTCCAGTAAATCATTCTTCAAGCATTGATAAATTGCTTGACTATATTCCAGATTTAATAGAAAAAGTCAATAGCACAATGAATCGTTGTATTGAAAATAAAAAGGAAGAAACAGAAAAAATAATAAAAAAAATGGAAAATAGAATGAACAATGAGCAAGATACAAAAGAGAAAGCACAAAAAGAAACAACAGAAAAGATTGTAAAAAAGGTAGAAAAGACAAAAGAAGAAACCCCAGACCAAGTTACTTATGAATATGAATATGATGAAACATCAAATGATGATGAAATGTAAAAATACCCACCTAAAAGGTGAGTATTTTTTAAGTTAAAAAAATTGTCGAAAACTTTTCACATTACGACAAAACTTCTACAATTTTGCTATTGGAAAATTCTGGAAAATAGAGTATAATACGAAACGAAAACAAATAGGTTATAGACGTAGAAAGGAAGGATTTGTATATATGGAATCAAAATTTTATGAAAAGGACAAGCTACTAGTTTTTAAAATCACAGAAGAAATTGATGACCATAGTGTTCAAAAGATAAGGAGGAAAGCGGATTATGAAATTGAGAGATTTATGCCTAAAAGAGTTGTATTTGATTTTAATTGTGTCACTTTCATGGATAGTGCCGGAATAGGATTATTGGTAGGAAGATATAAATTTGCCAATTTATTAGGTGCTAAATTAGAAGTAACTAATCTTACACAAAGTGTCAATAAAATCTTTGAAATGAGTGGTATTTTGAGGCTAATACCAATAACTACACTTGAAGAAAGTATAGCATAAATATATACCATAACTAAATTAGAGAGGGGTTAATATGGAGGAACATTTTGAAAATGAAATGAATTTAGAATTTATCAGTAAATCAGCGAATGAAGCTTTTGCAAGAATTTCAGTAGCTGCATTTGCATCACAATTAGATCCTACGATAGAAGAACTCGCAGATATAAAAACAGCGGTATCAGAAGCAGTTACTAATTGTATAATTCATGGATATGAAAATGAATTTGGAGTTGTAAAAATACATGCAAAATTAAATCAAAACAAAATTATAGTAGAAATATCAGATAATGGAAAAGGAATAGAAAATATACAATTAGCAAAAGAACCACTTTATACAACAAAGCCGAATTTAGAAAGGTCAGGAATGGGCTTTACTATAATGGAAAGTTTTATGGATTCTGTAGATATTGAATCCATTGTTGGAGTTGGAACTAAAGTTACAATGTCTAAAAAAATAAAAAAAGAGGAAACAAATCAAGAAGAATTATCACAAATGACGAGTATGCCATAGAAAAGGAAAGAAAAATATGTTTGAAAATGATAAAAATACTATTCAAAGAGCACAACAAGGAGACAAGGCAGTACTAGAGAAACTGATAAAAGAAAACAGTGGACTAATATGGAGCATTGTCAAGAGATTTAGTGGAAGAGGATATGAATTAGAAGATTTATATCAAATTGGTTGTGTTGGCTTTATTAAATCTATAAAAAGATTTGATACCAGTTTTGAAGTAAAACTTTCAACATATACAGTGCCATATATATTAGGAGAAATAAAAAGATATATTAGAGACGATGGAGCAATAAAAATTAGCAGAAGTATCAAAGAATTACAGGTGAAAATAAAGCAAATACAGCAAGAGTATAGAAATAAATATAAAGAGGAAATAACAATAGAGAAAATTGCAAAAAAACTAAAGATAGATAAAGAAGATATTGCAATTGCATTAGAGGCAAGTAAGCCGATTGAATCAATTGATGGAGTATATCAATCTGAAAAAGGAGAAAAAGGAATTGGTTTAATTGAAAGAATTTCAACAGGAGAAAATGAGGAGGATATAATTACAAATCGATTGGCTTTAAAAGAAGCAATTGATGGTTTAAATCCAAAAGATAAGCAAATCATTTTATTGCGTTTTTATAAAGAAAAAACACAAACGGAAGTGGCAAAAATATTGGGAGTTAGCCAAGTACAAATATCAAGAACAGAAAGAAAGATTTTAAGCAAAATGAAATTGCTATTATCAGATGTGGAATAGGAGGAACAATGAAAAAAATAATTGTATATATATTGTTCTTAATTACCATTTGTTTTATCTTACCGGCAATTTTTACGAATACAACAAAACAAACAACTGCTACAGAAAGTATTCAGCAGGAAAATACTGATTCTAATGAAAGCACGCAAAATAAAACACAAGAAGTATCAGAAGGAAAATATAGTAAAATTAAGCTATTACATACAAAAACTGGTGAAGTTGAGGAGGTTGATCTAGAAACATATTTATGTAATGTTGTATCAGCTGAAATGCCAGTAACATTTGAAAAAGAAGCTTTAAAAGCACAGGCAATGGTTGCTAGAACATATACTATATATAAAGTAAATAATAAAAAACATGACAATAGTGATATTTGTGATAGTAGTAGTTGTTGTCAAGCTTGGATTTCAAAAGAAGATAGATTTGCTAGATGGGAAGAAGACAAAAGAGAAGAAAATTGGAAAAAAATCACAGAGGCAGTAAATGAAACAAAAGGAAAAGTAATTACATATAATTCTAGTCCAATAAATGCTTTTTTTCATTCTAATAGTGGAGGAAAAACTGAAATACCTATCAATGTATGGGGCGGAGGAGGATATCCATACTTGCAAATTGTAGAAACATCAGGTGAAGATGCATATACTCAATATGCATCTGAAGTAAGTTATACACAAGAAGAACTATTAAATAAATTAAAAGAAAAATACTCAAATATTCAAATAGATTTTTCAAATAATGAGGATATAAAAATAATGGAATATACAGAAAGCGGAAGAGTAAAAACTGTAAAGTTTGGAAATCATAATCTATCTGGTGTAGAAACAAGAACTATTTTGGGACTAAAATCTGCTAATTTTGAAATAACGAGACAAGACAATAAAATAATATTTAAAGTAAAGGGATATGGACATGGAGTTGGTATGAGTCAGACAGGGGCAGATAGTTTAGCAAAGCAGGGACAAAATGCAGAACAAATAGTGCATCATTTTTATGCAAACGTAGAAATACAAGATGTAAATACTCTATAATTTTTCTTTTCATGTATATTTTTCCTAAAAAAGGAAATAATGCTAATAACATAATTTTTTAAGGAGGATATATATGAGAAGAGATATTAGAAGAAAAGTGAGAAATAATAAAAATGAAGATATGGGAAATAAGATTATTAAATATGCAACAATAGCAGTTGTAATATTAACAATAATTTTAATCGGATTATTAATATATAGTCAAAGCTTAACAGATATGGTAAAAGAAGAAACATTAAGTAGTGACCAGTTAGCAAGCTTAGTAAATAGAACAAATGAAAATACACAAGCAGATGAGGGAACACAAAGCACGGCTACAGAAATGGGAAAGACTGTAGAAGAAGTGCAAAATGAAATAGAAAGCAAAACAAAAGAAAATACTGTAAATACAGTTACTGGAAATACTACGAATAATTCGACAAATTCTGTTATTGAAAAAAACACATTAAATACAACAAAAAGTACAAATACTAGTACAACAAATACGAATAAGACTCAAAATACATTAACAACTTCAGCAACACAAAATAATAAAAAAGCAGAAGAAGAGACTAAACAGGAAGCAGTGCAAGAATTAAAATTTATAAAACCAGTAGAAGGTGAAATAGTAAAAGAATATTCAAAAGAAAATTTAATATTTTCTGAAACATTACAAGAATGGACTGTGCACACAGGAGTCGATATCAAAGCAGATAAGACAACAGTTGTAAAGGCAGCAGAAGCTGGAACAGTAAAAAGTATAAAAAATGACCCTAGATATGGTTTAACAATTGTTGTTGAACACCAAAACGGATTTCAAACAGTATACGCAAATCTTTTAACTTCAGAATTTGTTGTTGAAGGTGAAAAAGTTGAAAAAGAGCAAAGTCTAGGAACAGTTGGAAATACTGCAGCATTTGAAAGTGCAGAAGAATCGCATTTACATTTTGAAATATTAAAAGATAATATTCAAGTAGATCCAAATATATACTTAAAATAGGGATAAGCCATTGCCAAGAATTCTTGGCAATGGCTTATAATCAAGGATGAAAAAATACTGTATTGCTTGCATATTGATTGATACAATCGTATATCAAAGGAAGTTTTTCTGTAGACACTATAAACCTATCAAAACCTTTAGGAGCAAAGGTGTCATACAGTGCCTCATTCATCCAAATGTAGATGGGCAAATCTAAATCTGAAAGCAGATTAATTAAACTTTTGATTTCTTCTAAATCTGCTGTTGTGTCAGAGTCGATTACTATTGCATCTGCAACTGGAAGAGATAAAGGCGATAACTTTTCTAGAGAGACAATAACATTGCTTAAAGGATATATCCGAAAAGCAGATTTTCTCTCTGGCTCCTTATGATAGGACAGAAAGTCCACATCATGTTTACCATAATACAATATTTTCTTCATTGAGTTCCCTCCTTATGCTTAGTAGACTATGCTACTGTTATTTTGTATATATATATTATACCATTATTATGTAAAATCTGCAAGTTATAAGTTAGAAATTGCCATTGACTTATTTTTTGAAATACGATAAAATATATATGCTAAACAAAGGAGGAAGAAAATGAAGAAAGTAAGATACAATAATGAAGAATATACTATAGAAAAACCAATAACTGTCCAAGAACTTTTAAAAAAAGAAATAGAAGCAAGCAAATATACAGTTGTAGGATGTATTTTTAATAATGAATATCAAAATTTATCATATGAAATTCAGACAAGTGGTACATTAGAACTAATTGACACATTTTGCAAAACTGGAATGAAAATATATGCAAGAACTTTAGTATATGTTATGGGAAAAGCATTTGAAAAAATCTATCCAAATGAAAAAATGACAGTAGAATATAGGCTAGGAAATGCTATGTTCTGTACTTGTGATAATCTAAAAATAACACAAGGATTTATTGAAAAAATGACTAAAGAAATTCAAAAAATAATAGACAAAGACTTACCCATTAAACAGGTAATAATGACAAGAAAAGAAGCAGAAGACTTTTATAAACAAAATAATACTTCAAAAGGAAGATTGCAACTTGATTTAAAAGATAATGAAGAAATATATATGTATTATTGTGAAAACTATTCAAATTATTGCTTTGGAACATTAGCAAATAGAACAGGAATAATTGATAATTTTGAAATAATACCATATAGTGATGGCTTTTTAATTTGTTATCCAAGTTCAAAAGCACCAAATAAAATGCAAAAATTTAAAGCTACAAAAAAATTAGCTTGGGCATTAGAAGAATATGAAAAAATTCATAAGATTTTAAATATGAACACATTGTATAAACTTAATAAATCTATTGAAGAAAATAAAATGAAAGAAGTAATTATGCTTGCAGAAGCATTGCATGAAAAAAAGATTGCAAATATAGCAGATGATATAGCAAAAAGAAAAAATGTAAGAATGGTATTGATTGCAGGACCATCATCATCTGGAAAAACAACTTTTGCCCAAAGACTAGGAATACAGCTAAGACTAAATGGATTAAGACCAGTTACAATTTCTGTTGATAATTACTTTGTTGAAAGACAAGATAACCCAAGAGATGAAAATGGAGATTATGATTTTGAATGTATTGAAGCAATAGATTTAAAATTACTTAATGAACATTTAGTTAAACTACTAAATGGTGAAGAAATAGAAATGCCAAAATTTGATTTTCACGTAGGAACAAAAAGATATTATGGCGACAAATTAAAACTAGGAAAAGATGATATTTTGATAATTGAAGGAATTCATTGCTTAAATGATAAATTAACAAATCAAATTTCTAAAAAAGAAAAATATAAGGTATATATAAGTGCATTAACAGTATTAAATATGGATAGATATAATCCTATTTCCACAACAGATACAAGACTAATTCGTAGAATTGTAAGAGATTATCAATTTAGAGGATATTCAGCAAGACATACACTTAATACATGGCATAAAGTAACTGACGCAGAAGAAAAAAATATATATCCATATCAAGAAGATGCAGATTCAATTTTTAACACATCACTAATATATGAAATTAATGCATTAAAAGATACAGCAAAACCACTATTAGAAGAAATTACACCTGATGAAAAAGAATATGCGGAAGCTAGAAGACTATTAAATATGCTAAAATATTTTGAGTCAATACCAAAAGAGCAGATACCAAATAATTCATTAATAAAAGAATTTTTAGGCGGAGGAGATTTCAAATATTAATTGACTTTTTCCTAAAAGAGCGGTATAATAGATATGTAAAAAATATAAAGGAGAAAAAAGATGATAGCAAAGTATTGGAAAAAAATAGGATTAGTTATTTTGTTAATAGCATGTATTTTTAATATTATGAGTAAATTAGTACATAAATTGTCACTTAATAAAGAAATGGTATCATCAGCAATATATATGTTACAAAATCAAGAAGAAACAAACAAAGAAAAATAGTATAAAAGACTTGAAAAATCCTTAAAAATATGTTATGATAAAAAACAGTCAAGTTAAAAAAGCAAAAAAGAGGTGAAAATAATGAAAGAAGGAATCCATCCAAACTATAATCAAACAACAATTACATGTGCATGTGGTAATGTATTAGAAGTTGGATCAACAAAAAAAGATATAAAAGTAGATATTTGTTCAAAATGTCATCCATTTTGGACAGGAAATCTAAGACAAGAAACAGCAGGTGGTAGAGCAGATAAATTTAAGAAAAAATACGGACTTGCATAAAAATGTAGAAGGCGAAGCAAAATGCTTCGTCTTTAAAATTGTCTATTGCAAAAACTTATAAAATGTATTAAAATACCATTAATGGAGGAAACAAAAATGAACACAAAACAAGAAATAGATATACAAAAAGAATTTATGAAAAAAGTTAAAGAATTAAATAATAAAATTCAAAAATATGCAATATTCACAATGGGATGTCAACTAAATGAAAATGATTCAGAAAAAATATCAGGAATGTTGGAAGAAATGAATTATGAAAAAATAGAAGATATAAAAAATGCAGACTTAGTAATATTTAATACCTGTTGTGTTAGAGAAAATGCAGAAGACAAACTATTTGGAAAATTAGGAGAATTAAAAAAGATAAAAGAAGAAAAAGGTACAATTATTGCAATTGGTGGATGTATGATGCAGGAAAAACATATTACAGATAAAATTAAAGAAAGTTATTCATTTGTTGACCTTTTGTTTGGCACACATACATTACATAAACTTCCAGAAGATTTATATAAAATATTAAATCAAAAGCAAAAAGAAGAAGATATTATTGATATAGATGGCAAAGTTTATGAAGGGTTACCAATAAAAAGAGATAGTAATTTAAAGGCCTCTGTAACAATCATGAATGGATGTAATAATTTCTGTAGTTATTGTATTGTACCATATGTACGAGGAAGAGAAAGAAGTAGAGAGCCAAAGGATATTATTCAAGAAATAGAAGATTTAGCAAAAAATGGATATAAAGAAATTACTTTATTAGGTCAAAATGTAAATTCATATTTACGAGTAGAAAGAGAAAAAAATATTCCATTTGAGCCATATAAAGGAATAAATTCATTTGCAAGTTTGCTACAAAAAATAAATAAAATTGATGGAATTGAGAGAATACGCTTTATATCACCTCATCCAAAAGACTTTACAGATGATGTTATAGATGCAATTGCTAAATGTAAAAAAGTATGTAAATTAGTTCATTTACCATTACAAGCAGGAAGTACAAAAATATTAAAAGATATGAATAGAAAATATACAAAAGAAGAGTATCTAAAACTAGTAGAAAAAATGAAAGAAAAAATTCCAAATTTAACTTTATCAACAGATATTATCGTAGGATTCCCGGGAGAAACAGAGGAGGATTTTGAAGATACCTTAGATGTTGTAAGAAAAGTAGGATATGAACAAGTATATATGTTTATATATTCAAGAAGAGTAGGAACTCCAGGAGATAGAATGGAAAATCAGATACCAGAAGAAATAAAACATATAAGATTTGACAAACTAAAAAAGCTAGTGGAAAATAAAATTTATGAGAATAATCAAAAATATTTAGGAACAACTCAGAGTATATTAGTAGAAGGAAAGAGTAAAAACAATGAAAATACATTAACAGGTAGAACAGATAGTAATAAAGTGGTTATTTTTGATGGAGATAATGACTTGATTGGAAAAATGTTAGAAGTAGAAATTGTTTCAGAACATATGTGGTATTTGAAAGGAGAAATTAAACATGGCAGAATATTCACCAATGATGCAAAAATATCTTGAAACAAAAGAGCAATATAAAGATTGTATCTTATTTTATAGATTAGGCGATTTTTATGAAGTGTTTTTTGATGATGCAATAACTTGTGCAAGAGAATTAGAAATAACTCTAACAGGAAAAGACTGTGGACAAGAAGAACGTGCACCAATGGCAGGTGTACCATATCATGCTGCTGAGATGTATATATCAAGACTAATTGCTAAAGGATTTAAAGTAGCAATTTGTGAACAATTAGAAGACCCAAAAACAGCTAAAGGCATTGTAAAAAGAGGGGTTATAAAAGTAGTTACACCTGGTACAGTTATAGATTCTAATATGCTAGAAGAACGTAAAAACAACTATATCATGTCAATATATAAAACAGGAATATTTTATGGAATTAGTGTATGTGATATTTCAACAGGTGAAATGTATGCAGCAGAAATAAAAGATAATCAAAATTTTCCATTATTATTAGATGAACTTGCAAGATTTAATCCATCAGAATTAGTTGTTAATAGTATGATGGCAGAATGCCAAGAGGAAATGTCAAAAATCAAAGAAAGATTTGAAACATATATTACACGTTTCCAAGATAAATTTTTTAGTAAAGAAACAGATAAATTAGTAACACGTTTTAATATTGTAGACAATAACCAAAAAACAATTGAAAACTTAGAAGAAAAAGAATTAGCAGTATGCAGTACAAATGCGCTTTTAACATATATTGAGCAAACACAAATGACAACATTAGAGCATCTAAATAAAATTGTTATATATCAAATATCTAAATATATGTCATTAGATATAAATGCAAGAAGAAACTTAGAAATAACAGAAAAAATGAGAGATAAATCTAAAAAAGGAACTTTGCTTTGGGTACTAGATAAAACATCAACCTCAATGGGAGGAAGACTTTTAAGAAGATGGTTAAATGACCCACTTATAGATACATTAGAAATAAACAAAAGACTAGATAGTGTAAAAACTCTAAAAGAAAATATCATATTAAGAGGAGATATTATAGAAAACTTAAAAAAAGTATATGATATTGAAAGACTAGCAGGAAAAATGGCTTATGGAAATGCTAATGCTAGAGACATGATAACATTAAAGCACTCATTAGAAAAACTACCAGAATTAAAACAAACTTTGAAAGATATTGAAACACCATTATTAAAAGAATTATATGATAACATGGATGAATTAACAGATATTTGTGCATTGATTGAAAAAGCTATTGTAGAGGACCCTCCTATGACTATAAAAGATGGTGGAATTATAAAATTAGGATATGACGAAGAAATTGATAAGTTAAAAACTGCAACTACACAAGGAAAAAATTGGATTGTTAATTTAGAGCTTGAAGAAAAAGAAAAAACAGGAATTAAAAATCTAAAAGTAGGATTTAATAAAGTATTTGGATATTTTATTGAAGTTACAAAATCAAATCTAAAGCTAGTACCAGAAAGATATATTCGTAAACAAACCTTAACAAATGCAGAAAGATATATTACCGAAGAATTAAAAAATTTAGAAAATCAAATATTAGGTTCAGAAGAAAGAGTGGTAAATTTAGAATATAATGCATTTATAGAAATTAGAGAAGAAATTGCAAAAAATATAAAAAGATTACAGAAAACGGCTGTTAGTGTAGCAACCTTAGATGTACTAAGTTCATTTGCACAAGTAGCAGAAGATTTAAACTATTGTATGCCAAAAGTTGATAATAGTGGAGTAATAGACATCAAAGGAGGTAGACATCCTGTAATCGAAAAAATGTTAGGAGCCGGAGCTTTTATTGAAAATGACACATATTTAGACAAAGACGAAAATCGCTTATCTATAATAACAGGACCTAATATGGCAGGAAAATCAACATATATGAGACAAGTAGCTTTAATAACTTTAATGGCTCAAATTGGTAGTTTTGTACCAGCTCAAGAAGCAAGAATAGGAGTTGTAGATAAGATATTTACTAGAGTAGGAGCATCAGATGATTTAAGTATGGGGCAAAGTACATTTATGGTTGAAATGATAGAAGTTGCAACAATTTTAAAAGAAGCAACAGCAAATAGTTTGGTAATTCTAGATGAAATTGGTAGAGGAACTTCTACATATGATGGTTTATCAATTGCTTGGGCAGTAGCAGAATATATTGCAGATAAGGAAAAATGTGGTGCAAAAACATTATTTGCTACACACTATCATGAACTAACAGAATTAGAAAATGAATTAGAAGGTATAAAAAATTATTCAATAGCAGTTAAGGAAAAAGGAGAAGATATAATATTCTTGCGTAAAATAGTAAGAGGTGGAACAGACGAAAGCTATGGAATTCATGTAGCTCGTTTAGCAGGAGTACCAAAGGCAGTAACAGGAAAAGCTAATGAAATATTAAAAACCTTAGAGAGAAAAAGCATTTTAAAGAATAAAAAAGACGAAAAGAAGGATAAAAAGCAAGTAGAAGGACAATTTGATATGTACAATTATAAACTAGCAGAAATTGCGCATGAGGTAGATAAAATAAATTTAAATGAATTAACCCCAATTGATGCATTAAACACATTAGTTCATATCAAAGAAAAAATGAAGTAAAAAAGCAGATGTCAGGCTCTGCTTTTTTTGTTTAGGTATAAAAAATACTACCTTTTGGAATTGCTAATTTAATTTTAGTGATTTTACCTACATTTGCAAAACAAAGTAATTTAGAAACAAACCATCTTGGACTTCTAATTTTGGTTTGCATATAAGGTATATCATCTTCATTAATCTCTATTATATTTATAGAAGATTTTGGATAAGTAAGACGTCTTTCAGTAACACTATTATAAAAAGTGTATTCATCTGATTTTTTGTCATAAATGCAATAATGTGGTATACCTGAAACATTACAAATTGGAGATATAGCATATTTCATTCCACTAACAGGAGTCTCATACCATATTCTTGTTGGTAAAAAATTTAAAACTAAAAATATAAGACCAATGATAGAAACTAAAATACCCTTAAAAAATTTTCCACTTTCAATTTGTTTATAACCAATATAGACAAAAGATAAAAACATTATTGAAAATGCCATAATATACCCCCTCTAATTAGAAATGACAAATACTATATGATAAAACCTAAATCCTGACAAATTAGGCAAAATAAGGGATAAAAAAATAGTCACATATTTTATTTTACCATATGTCAATTGAAAAATCAAATAATATGTAACAAAATGTATGATATAATTGTATAAGAAATAGAGGAGGGAGAAAATTTGGAACAAAAAACAGATAAACAATTGTATCAAGAATTCCTAAAAGGAAACAATAGTAGTTTTGAAGAACTTGTTATTCGCCATAAAGACAAGCTTATATATTTTATTACCACATATGTAAAAAATATTGATATAGCAGAAGATATTGCACAAGATGTATTTGTATATATCTTAATACATAAAAAGAATTATAATTTTCAATATTCACTAAAAACATATCTATATATGATTGCAAAATCAAAGGCTTTAAATTTTTTAAAGCATGAAAAGAAAATTAGTTACACAGATGATATAGAAGGTTTAGATAATCTGCATAAATCCTATGAAAAACAATTGAATTCATTAGAAGACATTATATTCCAAAAAGAAAAAGCAAGGCAATTACATACTAGTATCAACAAGTTAAAGGGAGATTATAAACAGGCGATTTATTTAGCAGATATAGAAGAAATGAAATATCAAGAGATACGGTAAAATAATGAAAAAATCTATGTCTAGTACGAAAGTATTAATTCATAGAGCACGAAAGACTTTAGAAAAATTAGTAAGAGAGGAGAGTGAAAAATATGAAGGATAACAGAGAATTTTTAGATGGAATTTATGAAAAATATGAAGAATATCAAAATGAAAAACATTTAAAATACAAACGATTTGTACCTGTATTGTCTATTGCAACTTTGATTGTTACTATATTTATTGGTACATCAATATATAAAAATAATGTTAATAAACCTGATATTATCATAAATGAAGTAACAGATGTAGCAAATATAGGAACAATAGCAAGTGTTGATACATTTGAAAATTTCTATGAACTTTTGAAAAAACAAGAAAATACAAATACAAATATGAGTAAATCTGCAAATCTAGCTGAAAATAATAAAGAAATGGTAGTAGAAGATACTGCAAAAGTTGAACAAGCAGAATACAGTCAAACTAATACACAAGTTGATGGTGTGGATGAAGCAGATATTATAAAAACAGACGGGAAATATATTTATTATGTTGCAGATAAAAAAATTGTAATAGTAGATATTCAAAATTCTGATAGTAGCAAAAAAGTATCAGAAATTCCTTTTGAAAATAATGATACTTATGTAAGAGATATATATGTAAAACAAGATAAGCTACTAGTTATAGCTTCAAAAAATGAAATAAAAACTGAAACAAGAAGTATTTATGAAACAGCAGATGTGGCATATGTAGATGGAATTACAATAAAAACTATTGCTATTGTATATAATATTCAAAACCGTGAAAAACCAGCAGAAGAAAGACGTATAGAATTAGAAGGTACATATATTTCTTCCAGAATGATTGGAGACAATATATATTTTGCAACAAGTAAATATATATCAAATGCACTTAATATGGTTAAACGTTATCCAATAGAGGAATTAAAAGAGGATGATTATAAACCAACATATATAGATACTGCTGTAAGTCAAGAAAATAAATATATTCCTTTTAATGAAATACAATATTTTGATGACACAGATATAACAAATTATTTAATAGTTGCAGGGTTTGATATTGGTAAAAAAGAAGCGGCAGATGTAGAAACATTTTTAGGAGCAGGTGAAACGATATATGCGTCTAATAAAAATATGTATATTGCCAAAATTATAACTAAATATGATATTAACACATACACCCTTTTAGGGTATAATACAAAAATTATCAAATTTAAATTAGATAATGGAAATATCACATATCAAAAAGATACTACAATAAATGGAAAAATACTAAATCAATTTTCTATGGATGAGGATGCAAATGAAAATTTTAGAATAGCAACAACTCAAGAAATACAAGGAAATACAGAAAATATGCTATATATTTTAGATAAAGATTTAAAAGGTGTCGGAAATTTGACAGGATTAGCAAATGGGGAAAAGATATATTCTGTTAGATATATGGGAGATAAAGCATATATTGTTACATTTAAACAAGTAGATCCATTATTTGTAATTGATTTATCAGACCCAAAAAATCCGCAAAAATTAGGAGAATTAAAGATTCCTGGTTATAGCACATATTTACATCCATATGATGAGAATCACATAATTGGTTTAGGATATGATACTAAAGAAAATGGAGAAACAATTCAAAATAACGGATTAAAACTTTCAATGTTTGATATAACAGATGTAAATAATCCAAAAGAATTATTTACTGAAAAAATAGGGAATATATATACTAATTCAGATGCAATATATAACCATAAAGCTATATTATACCTAAAACAAAAAAATATAATAGCTTTTTCAACAAAAACCTATCAAAATCAGAAAAATATTTCTAAAGCATTACTATATGAAATTGATTTAAACAAAGGTTTTATATTAAAAAATGAATATGCAGAAGATACAACAAAAGATTACAAAAAAAGTATTGAAAGAATAGTATTTGCAAATGGAAGATATTATTTTGTATCTAAAAAAACAATTACAAGTGTTGACGAAAGCACATGGCAAAATATTAAAAAAGTCGAAATTGAATAAATATAATACCATACTATAATTCTAATTGTAGTATGGTATATTTATATAATAAATAGGATAAAAATATATTTTCTAATATGTATACATAAAAATTATCAAAAAGCACTAGACTTTTTCGACAAAATTATATATAATATGAAAAAATATAGTTTGGAGGGAAAAACAAAATGTATGAAAGAAGTGCAATTGTTCTAGAAAGATATCTAAGCAAAATATTTGGACAAGATAATGCAACTGGTATAAAAGCTAATTATTATCTTTATACAGATATCCTAGAAGAAATGGAAAAATATCAAATGGTTACTGAAGAAGAAGAAAAAGTTATAGAGGAATTTGATGCAATAGCACAAAAAATGCAAACCATCCAAAAAAAGCAAGAAATGTTATGCTCTGATAGTATTGAACAGGAAGAAGAAAGAAATAGATTATTTAATGATTTTGACCAAGACCCGGCTGCAATCGAGAAAAAAATATTAAAGGTTGAAAAGATATTAGAAGAAAATGAAGAACAACAGAAACAATTAAGAGAAGAATATATAGAGCTTTTTAGTGAGTTTATAGAAAAACAAAGAACTAGAAATAGATGTAGTAAAACTAGAAGAACAGCAGAGACAAATCATATGAAGGTATTAAATGAAACTGCAGAAAAAATGGAATTAATTGACCCTGAAGTTATGGGAAAAGTAAAACAATTTTCTGCAATAAACAATGAAGAGATTTGTCAAAAGCTGAATAAGATAATGCTAGAAAATGGTAAAAATGAAAAAATTAAATTTGATTCAGAAGTTATAAAAAAAGCAGTAGCAACAAGAATAGAAATAGCTAAAAAAGAGGCAGAATGCTATCTTAATAGTTATGACAAATTAAAAAAACTTATGACTGAGATTGAAGGAGATTCAATTAAATTAGCTAAATATCAAAAAGCACAAAGAGATATACAAATGAAATTAGAATTCCTAGATAGCGAAAAAGAATATATAGTTAGCTTTTTAGATAATGAAAGAATGACAGCGGTTGGAGGAGAGAAAAATCATAAGCAAATGATGAAAGATGCTTGTGAAAAATATGATGTAGATATAATGCAAATAAATAATCTATATGATTTACTTATAAAAGAAATGGCAGGCAAAGCTACTAAAAAAGCATATAATGAATTATATAATAGCACCTATTTGACAAATATAGAGGAAACAGAGAAGAGCTTTAATCAAGAGGTAAATAGTATAAAATCTAGTGTTGGAACTATAATAAATACAAATTATTGGCGCATAGAAGGAATTAAAAATATTTATGAAATATTTAATAGACAAGTCCAAGAAAACTTTGAAAGAGATTTAACTGAGTTTATGCCAATAGAAGAAGCTAAGGAACTAAAGAAATCTTTTAAAAATGAAAAATCTATTGATGATGATGAAGATGAATGGTTTATAAGTAATGATGAAATTGGAAATATGCAAAGTGAAAAAGATCCAGAAGAAAGTGAACAAGAGGAAGATGATGAAGACTGGTTTGGAAATTTAAAAGACTATGAAGACTACAATGAAGAAAATGATGAGGATGAAAATGACCTAGATGATTATGACGAAAAAAATGATAAAGATAAATTTGAAGAAGAGAATGAAGAAAATGAATTTGCCCTAGAAGAAGATAATGATACAATTTTTGGTGATGACGAAGAAGATGATGATGAATATGAAGATGAAGAAGCTGAAGAGGATGAGCAAAAAATCAAAAGAGTTAATATGCAAGGAACACGTGACAACAATGATTTTGAAGCAAAACTAAGAGAAAAATTAGCAAATAAAAATAAAGGCAAAAACAAAAAATATGAAGAATTTGCTTGGGATGAAGAAAGCAAAGAGGAAAAAATAACAAGAACTAACACAGGAAAAAATAAAAAAAGAAAAGCTGAGAGAATGGTAGCAGAAGACGATAAAGGAATATTTAATAAATTTTTTAAAAAATAAGAAAATTATACAAGAGGAGCTCTGTTAATATAGAGATCCTTTTTTATGGAAAAAACATAAGATAATTTGGTGATTTTTCATAAAAAATAACGTGATTAGTTATTGACAAATAAAAACATATGTTCTATAATAAAAACAATAAAAGGAGTGATTATTATAGAACAAGATAGTAATTTAATAGTAACAAAAAATGAATCAAATATGATAAATTATACAACAGAAAATATTAAGCACTTAATTTATACAATAAGAGGAAAACAAGTAATGTTAGATAGTGATGTGGCTATGTTATATCATTGCGAAACAAAATATGTGAACCGTGTTGTAAAAAGAAATATTGAAAGATTTCCAGAAGAATTTTGTTTTCAATTGAATGTTGAAGAATTTCAAAACCTGAGGTGCCAATTTGTCACCTCAAGTTTTGAAAAACAAAACTATGGTGGAAGAAGATATATGCCATATGTATTTACAGAACAAGGAATAGCAATGCTTTCAGGCTTATTAAAAAGTGAAATAGCAGTCAAGGTGAGTATCAGTATTATGAAAGCATTTATAGAAATGCAAAAATTTATACTATCTAATGGGCAAATATTTAATAGGTTATCAAATATAGAATGTAAGTTAATAGAGCAAGATAGAAAGCTTTCAAATCATGAAAGAAACTTTGAAAAAATTTTTGATGAACTACAAAAAGATAAAAAAGAAGAATTTAATCAAAAAATTTTTTTTGACGGACAAATATTTGATGCGTATATCTTAATAAATGATATTGTAAAAACTGCTCAAAACAAAATTTTAATTATAGATAACTACATAGATCATAGTATTTTAAAAATGTTATCAAAGAAAAATAAAGATGTGGAAGTAGTAATATTAACATCTTCAAATAGTAATATAAGAAAAATAGATATACAAAAATTTAATAAACAATATCCAAGTTTAAAATTATCTTATACAAATAAATTCCATGATAGATTTATGATTATTGATAATAAAGAGTTATACCATATTGGAGCATCTTTAAAAGATTTAGGAAAGAAGTGTTTTGCAATATCAAAGATAGAAGATATTGAATATATAAAGAGAATAGAAGATGTAATATAAACTTTTAAGGTCGCAATTTGCGACCCAACTTTTATATTTCAATTTTAGGCTGATATTTTTCTAGCCACATATTTACTTGACAAAGATATGCCATAAGTTGTGGACCGGGTCATTAACTGACCAAACCAAGGTCTAGTAAAAGCATTTCCATCACTTTCTAAAATTTCAGTGATATATTTAGAATTTAATAAACTATGAATAGGAGCATTTGAATTATTCATAATATTGGAAAGCATTTCTTTAACTTTTTTTAAATATGAAGGATTATGAGTTTTAGGATATGGTGATTTTTTTCTATCTACGATTTCTGCAGGTAAAAAATCACGACAAATATATCGTAATAATCCTTTTTCTCTGCCATTTAAAGCTTTCATTTCCCATGGAATATTCCATACATATTGTGCTAAACGATAATCACAAAAAGGAACACGAAGTTCAAATCCATTATACATAGCCATTCTATCAGATCTATCTAATAATGTTTGCATAAACCAATTTAAAGTTAAATAAGAAATTTTTCTTTTTTCAGCTGTTTCTTTACTATCTGTTGATAAAATATCAACTTCACTTAAACTTTCATTGTATCTAAAATCAATATATTCTTTTAAATTTACTTTTTTACTAATAGAAGAATTAAGTAAGTTTTGACGTTCACTTAATGCAATAGACCAAGGAAAAGTACCACTTTTTAAACTATCCTCTCTAAAAAACCATGGATAACCACCAAATATCTCATCAGCACATTCACCAGTTAAACTAACTGTCATTTCTTTTTTTACATTTTTGCAAAAAAGTAATAAGGAAGAATCTATATCAGCCATACCAGGCATATCTCTTGCAATCATAGCATCTTCTAAATAAGAAGCAAGCTCAGGAGTATCAATAATAATAGAGTGATGATTAGTATATAAATTTTTATTCATCAATTCTATATAATATTTATCAGAATTTGGTTGAAAATCGCTTTTTACAAAATTTTTATCATTATCTACATAATCTATAGAATAAGTATCTAAAGGTGGAAGATTTTGCAACTTACAATAATCAGCAGCAAATTTTGTAATTATGCTTGAATCTAAGCCTCCAGAAAGAAAAGTACATAAAGGAACATCTGAAACCAATTGTCTTGTAATTGCATCTTTTAGTAAAAAATAAACTTCTTTACAAGTAGTAGGCAAGTCAGATGTATGTGGCTTAGAAACTAGTTTCCAATAACGTTCTACGTGTAAACCAGATTTATTAAAAATAGCAAAATGAGCTGGCTTTAGCTCAAAAATATTTTTAAAAATAGTTGTACCAGGTGTATGACAAGGACCAATTCCAAATAATTCAGAAATTCCTTGAGAATCTAATATTTTTTCTACATTAGGATATTCAAAAAGTGCTTTGATTTCAGAAGAAAAAATTAAAGTATTATTTATTATACTATAAAATAAAGGCTTTACACCGAAATGGTCACGAGCTAAAAATACTTGCTTTTTCTTTGAATCCCAGATAGCAAATGCAAAAATTCCATTTAAGTGTTCAACAACTTTTTCTCCAAAATGAATGTAACTTTTCAATAAAACTTCTGTATCACAATGACCATTAAAACTAAATCCATTAGACAGCAATTCTTCTCTTAATTCTTTGGTATTATATATTTGTCCATTATATACAATAACATATTCACCTAATTGATACTTTTCTATCATAGGTTGTTTTCCACCTACGGGATCAACAACTATTAGACGTTTATGTCCTAAACAAATATGCTTATTTAAATAGTAACCTTCTTCATCAGGCCCCCTTTTAGACAAAGTTTCATTCATTATTTTTAAAATATTTTTATTTTCTATTAAAGAAAAATCATTTTCAAAACTTGAAAAACCAACAAAACCACACAAATTTAATACCTCCAATATATATTATTCTTAATAGTATATGCAAATTAAAAAGAAAGATTGCATATTGACTTTTTTTGACTAAAAAACTATAATTAGCATAGCAAAAATAGTATATTTTTAGAGAGGAATGAAATATTAAAATGAACTTAATTCAGAAAACATTTAAACATTTTTTTTTAATAACAAAACATAAATGGGTAGTTTTTAAGTTATGTATAAAAATAGGAGAGCCAATAAGAGGAATTTTGCATGATTTATCAAAATATTCATGGACAGAATTTTCTGAGAGTATAAAATATTTTAATGGTGAACATTCACCAATTATAGAATGTAAAAAAGCAACAGGATATTCAAAAGCATGGCTACATCATAAAGGAAGAAATAAACATCATACAGAATATTGGATAGATTTAGATGCTCCAGAAAAAACACCAATTATGCCATACAAATATGTAGCAGAAATGCTATGTGATAAAATGGCAGCAGGTATTACATATCAAGGAAAAAACTGGACAAAAGAATATGAATTACAATATTGGCTAAATGAACGAGACCATATATTATTAAACCAAAAAGTAAAAGACCTAGTTACAGATTGTTTAACACAAGTAAGCCAAAAAGGTATTAATGCTGTATATACAAAGAAAAATTTTAAAAATTTATATAAAAAATATTGCACTTAAACATTGACAAATTACAAAAATACTAGTATAATTTTATAGTGTATTTAAAAAAGAAAACAAAATAGATATATAAACATATCTGATTAAGGAGGGATAAGAGTATGGCACAACCAAAAAGAAGATGGTCAAAAGCAAGAACACATTCAAAAAGATCAACATGGAAAAAGGAAGAACCAAAGTTTTCAACTTGTCCACATTGTCATGAACCAATTTTACCACATAGAGTTTGCGAAAACTGCGGATACTATAATGGAAAACAAGTAGTAGTTAAAAAAGAAACTGAAAATGCTTAAAATAGAAACGGAAAAATTCCGTTTTTTTATTTTAATTTTTTTGACAAAATTTTTCATTTTTTTTCAAAAAAAACTATACAAAAAAAAATTTATATGATAAAATAAATCAAACAAAAACAAAACACAAAAGAAAGAGAGGAAAAAAACATGTTCGAAAAATTTTTAAAAAGATCAAATTGGACAGATATTGCAATTGCATTTGTTTTCATACTTTTAGGAGCTTTACTAATGTTAAAGCCAGATGATATGATGTCATTTCTTTCAATTTTATTAGGAGCAGTATTTATTATTATTGGATTTTTAAAACTATTAGATTATTTCATATCTAAAGACAAAGAAGATTACTTATTAACTATGGCTGTTATATTTGTTATTATAGGAGCAATAATGATATTATCTCCAACAATTATATCTAATCTATTTAGTATAGTTTTAGGAATCTGGATTATTGCTGCAGGACTACGTAATTTTCAAACAACATTAGTTTGGAAAGAAATAAAATCAGGTTATTGGACAGTTGCTTTAGTATTCTCTATGTTAATGATAATTGCAGGAATTGCTATTGTATCTAGTACATCAATAGCAGTGCAAGTTATAGGTATAATAATTATTATATATGCATTGTTAGATATAATGACAAAGATGATTTTTATGAAAAAAATAAAAGACTATTTCAAAGGTTAAAAAAATGTCTTAAGGTAATATAACCTTAAGACTTTTTTTATAATATAGGAAATATTAGACATATAAAACAAATTTTGGGATAAACTATTATAAGAAAGGAGCAAGAAAAATGAAAATTGAAAAAATATCAGAAGAAAATTTTGAAGATTGTGTACTAAAATCAAATATTCCTATATTAGTTGACTTTTACGCAGACTGGTGTGGACCATGCAGTGTAATGTCACCAATTGTAGAAGAAATTGCAGACGAATTAGAAAATACAATAAATGTAGGTAAAGTAAATATAGATGAAAATCAAGACTTAGCTATTAAATATGATATTATGAGTATACCAACAATTATGCTATTTAAAAATGGTAATGTTGAAAAAAGTTTTATTGGAGTTAGAAGTAAAGAAGAAATATTAGACGCAATTAAATAAAGGAGGATAACAATAACCATGGAAATGGAACTAGGAAGTATCAAAAGAATATATGATATGCTAGATAGAATACCAATTACACCAGAAAATCAAGAAGATATAGAAAATGCAAAACAAGCAATGGATGAACATGACTATATGACAGCTTTAACAATCATGAGATCTTTAAATGAGAAAAAAAATCTAATGGAACGAGACAATGGTGAAGAAGATGAAGAATATGAAATGGAAGAGAACGATGAAGGAAACGTAAGAAATATCATTGATACCGAAGACGATGAAAAAGATAATGAATATGATGAATATAATGAATACGAAGAATATGATGAAGACGATGAAGACAATCTTTTGCCACTTGACACATTTAAAGATGAAGAAGAAAAAGAATATACTTTTGAAGATCAAAGAGATATAGAAAGATATCCAAAAGAACTTAGAAATATAGAGCTAGAAAAAATTTATATAGGATTATTATTGCAAGAACCAAAATTAATTGTAAGATATCATATCTTATTTGATAATTGCTATTTTGAGAGTGAAAGCTTATTAAATATATATAAAAGTATATTATTTACTGAAGGTGGAGATTATACTCCAGAAAAAGCAAAAGAAAAATTTAATTTTTCTAAAGAAGTAGAAGGTATATATCAACAAAAACATCAATTAAAAAAATATGTAGAAGGCAAAGACTATAATATGGAAAAAGTTTATACAGATTTAATGAAATTATGCATTTTACGTAGAAAATATACAGAGATGCCTATTGAAACTATCCAATCTAAAATTGTAGAAATAGCAAACTATGAATTATATGATAAAATGACAATAGAAGAGGTAGAAAGTGCAACAAATCAAGTAACAGTAACAGATAAATTTAAACAATCTATATTAAATTTAGATTTAACGGGATTTTTAGAAGCAGGAGAAAGTAATTTAGCAAATGGATTGTCTCTTCCATTTCCAATCTTATCAAGTGTATTTAAAGGAATACGCAAAGGAGAAACAATGGCAATTGCTATGCCATCGAATGCAGGTAAAAGTAGATTTACAGTAAATTTAGCAACATATACTGCCCTAATACATCATAAAAAAGTTTTAATTATATCTAATGAAATGTCAGAAGAAAAAATGAGATTGACACTGATTACAACAATTTTAAATAATCCAGAAATCCAAAAATTGCACAAGCAAAAGATAAGTAAAACAGAAGGAGAATTGTTGGATTTCAAATTTAGACCAGATAATACAAAAGATGTAAAGGTTGATGAAAATGGTTTTGTACTTCAAGAAAACAAAGAAACAAGGCAACAATTTGTAAAAAGATTATCTAAAATTTCAACTGAATTCAAAATGACGATAGCTGTTACAGATTGGATAAATAAACAGGTGAATAATCAAATTTATTTTATTAATATTACAGACCATACAAATGATGAACTTAAAAAAGTTATTATGAATTATTATTATAAAGAAAAAATTGAATATATTTTCTATGATACATTAAAAACAGATACAGATAACATAGGAAATGGAGAAGAATTAAAAAGAACTGCAACAATACTTTCAAATTTAGCACAAAACTTTGGCATTTTTATATGTTCTACATTACAGTTAACAGAGAATAAAACAAATCCAATAAATTTGGATATCAATGATTTAGCAGTTAGTAGAACAGTAAAAGAGGTATTAGATACATTATGTCTAATGAAACAAATTCCAAGAGATATGTATGATGATTTTCAATATTCAAAGCAGGAAGTAGATACTAAATTTTATAATTTACAAAAATATGACGACCCAGATGAAAGATATTATGCTTGTATAGTTGATAAAAATAGAGCGGGTGCAAAACCAAAACTACTATTTAATTTAAATCTAGCATACAATAGATGGGAAGAATTAGGATACTTAAGTTTAAAACAATAACAAAACAAAACTTCTTTCATAAGACATAAATGGAAGAAGTTTTTTGATTACGAATTAATGATGATAATTATTAGCAAGAGTAAAATATATCAATGGCTTAAGAAAGATTAAATAATAATCAAAGGTAGTAAATTAGCAATTTTATTGACATTTTTATAAATTTTATGTTAATATAAATTCAGAAAGTTTTACCAATTAAAAAGAGGTACTAGAGTGAAAAATCAATTTTTAGAAAGTATACGTGTTAATAAAAATCTAAAGGCAACAAGAACTATTTATCCAATTCAAATAAAATTAGATCCACATAGAAAGGTTGTTATAACTTCTGAACAAATTAGTAGAAGTACACAGGAAATGGCCAGAAAAATTGCAGAAGATTATAGGGACAAGCCATTAGGCTTAGTTTGCGTTGAATATGGTGGAAGAGAATTTTATAATTTACTTATTGACAATTTAAATAGTTTAGGAATTAGTAATTTCTTTCAAGGTGCTGTAAAAATGGAAAGAGGAGCAACTAAAATATCAAATGATAGACTAGAACCTAAATTTCATTTTGAAGCTGGTATAGTATGTGATAAAAATAAGTTGAAAAATATACATCTTTTAATTGTAGATGATCAAATAAGTAGTGGTGCAACATTTGATTTTTTGAGAAAAAGATATTCTGATGCACTTAGTGTGGAATTAGCCACTTTGATTGTAAAGAGTAGAGCACAAAAAAGATTAGACGACATAAAATATTATTCATATTTTATAAAATCTGGAACAGACAGATGTGTTGGATTTGGTATGGATTATAGAGAAAAATATAGGAACCTAAGATATGTGACGAATATAAAAAAGGAGGATATGATAAGATGAAGATATTATATGTGTCTGATCTAGATGGAACGTTATTGAATATGAATCAAGAACTTAATTTATCTACAATACATAAATTAAATGATTTAATAGAAAATGGAGTTAATTTTACAGTCTCAACGGGACGAGGAGATTCTATTAGAACAATTTTAAAAGATATTAATTTTAAACTTCCTGTTATGATACTTAATGGAACATTAAATTATGACTTCAATAAAAAGGAATATGTAAATGCAAAACCAATACCTCCTGAAAAAGTATTAGAACTTATGAAAAAATTGAAAAACTTCAATACTAAAACATTTGAAATACAAACGATTATAGATAATGAAGTAAAGCGTTTTTCAATATCAAATTGGAATAAAAATTCAAAAGTATTAGCAATAAATTTACTTTTTTCAGAAAAAAGAAAAGAAGAACTTTCAAATATTTTAAATAAAATACAAGGAATAAACTTCTTTATTCATAAGAAAGTCTATTCATATGGCGAATGTTTTTGTGATATAATTCTAAAAGACGTTTCAAAAGCAAGTAGGCTAAAGGAATTCAAAGAACAATATGGTTTTGATAAAGTAATATCTTTTGGAGATAGTGAAAACGACTTGCCACTAGCAGAAATTTCTGATGAATTTTATGCGGTTGAAAATGGGGCAGAAATAGTTAAAGAGAAAGCAACAGGAGTTATAGGAAGCTGTTATAATGACGGAGTTGTAAATTTTATTTCAAAAGATTTTTTAAGAATTCAAAAAGAAACTAAAACTTAGATACATAAGTGAGCAAAGAAGATTAATTATATATTCACCATAAATAAACTTTTCTCATAAAATATACAAAAGTTGAGAGGAGTTTATTTTTATGGATTATGAATTAATGATGAATGGAAATGTAAAAATAGGACAAAAAGCACCTGAATTTGAAGCGCAAACAACATTTGGAAATGTTACATTAAATGATTATAAAGGAAAATGGCTTGTTTTATTTTCACATCCCCGGAGATTTTACCCCTGTATGCACCACAGAAATAATAGCATTTACTAGAGCACATACATATTTTAAAAACTTAAATACAGAGTTATTAGGATTAAGTGTTGATAGTAATTCATCACATGAAGTATAGCAAAAATTACCAACAAATAAAACAAGCAATCACCTGCAAAATATCAAATAAATTATGTAATGATAATTTAGAAAAAATATGATAATATATAATTATTAGATGAAGAAATAGAAAGATAATTAAAAATCTTCACAAATAAAAAAATATATGATATAATTTGCATATAAAATGTAAAATAAGAAAAGGAGAAATTTGTATGAAAAAAGAAGAAATTACACTAAAAAACACAAAAGCAGAAATTTTAGATGCATTGAATGCAGCATTAGAAAGAGAAAAAAACATTGCAGAAACAAAATATGAACCAGAAAAAGAAGAAAAAGCAAAAGAAATACAAAAAGCAATAGAAGTATCTAAAGAAAATGTTGATCAGAAAATTTTTTCAGAAGAATTAAATAATAAATTTAAGGATTTAGAAACTGCTATTCAAGCAGAAGAAGAAAAATTAAAAAATTTATATGGGATAGAAAAAGAATTAAGTAATCTAGTAGTTGTTGTTAATGCAGGAAAAGATTATATGGAAGGGTTCGAAAATGATAAAAAAGTAAAATTAGATGAATTAAATTCTCTCATAAAGAATTTAGAAGAACAATATGAGGTCAAAAAGAAAGAATTAGAAAAAGATTATGAGATAACAGCTAAAAATTTAAAATTGGAAAGAGATAGAGAACAAGAAGAATATAATTATAAAATAAAAAGAGAGAGAGAAATTAGCAATAATGATTGGGAAGATGAAAAATCAAAAAGAGAAAGCGAATTAGCGAAAAAAGAAGCAAAAGTTCAAGAAACCTTAAGTGCAGCAGAAGAAAAGGAACAATATATTAAAGAATTAGAAGAAAAAGTGAAAGGAATTCCTACACTTTTAGAAAAAGAATATACTAGAGGTAGAAAAGAAGCAACTAGTGAAATTGAAAAAGACAATAAATATGCGACAGAATTATTAAAAAAAGATTTCCAAAATACAATAGATAGACAAAATGATAAAATAGAAAGCCTACAAGAAGAAGTAAAAAAAGTTAATGCGGAAAAAGAAGCATTACAAAATAAATTAGATCAAGCGTATGTTCAAATAAAAGATATGGCAACAAAAACAGTTGAATCTACTGGAGGATTAAAAATTATAGGAAATAATAGTAATGCTGATATAAAAAATGTATAAAATTATAACGGATACAAAAAGTCATTAAAACGGATATATCAAAAATGTCCGATTGATGGCTTTTTTGAAAATTTTAAACGGATATTCTGATACTATGAAAAATAAAGCAAAACTTAGAATTAGGATGTGTCATGGTTAAGGGGTATGACACAGTGGTAAACAAGAAAATGAGAAAAAGGATGTGTATTATCAATACTTTAAAAAGAATGAAATATTTAATTTGGTGTAGATTTTTTTACGAAAATGGTTTATAATATTGTAAAGTAGATAGGAGTGTGAAAAAATATGACTTATGAATTTGCTAAATACCCTGATGGTACATTAGGAGTATTTTCTAATATTGGAAAAAAAGAAAATGATGAGGAATATATTCGTATAACTTTTGAAAGACCGACAAAAGATGGATTTGATACTTATGTTGTTGAACTACCAAGTTATGAAGTTGTTTTAGAAGACGGAAATTATTCTGAGGAAGAAAAGAAAAACTTTATGGAAATTGTAAAAAATGGATCATCTTTTTTCTTTAAATATGCACGAATAGGAGGACTACAAATTGCCTAGTATTTTTGAATTAAAACGGATATAAAATATATTTTTGGACTAATGAAAATGATGAACCTATTCATGTTCACATATCGAAAGGAAGTCCAACAGCAAATGCAACAAAAGTTTGGATAACTCAAAAGGGAGGTTGTATTGTTTGTCATAATAAAAGTAAAATACCTGAAAGAGAGTTAAACATTATTTGTGAGGATATTTCCTTGCACTATTTTCAAATCATTGAAATGTGGAAAACTATTCATTCAGGTAATATTAAATTTTATTGTTAATTATTTTTGAATTTTCAAAAATAGGGGGGACAAAATCAATATTTTTGAACAAATAAGTGAGAGAGTAAAATCTTTCACTTATTTTTGTTATTTTTTAAATAAATTTTAATACATTTATATTGAACAATATAAAAGAAGGTAGAGTATGAATAGAGAAGAAGGAAAAATGTATTGCATATTTAATCAAGAAAAAGAAACTGCAGATGAAAAAATTGGAAAAGCATTTGAAATATATTTAAAAGGATATGTAAATACAAAAGAAGAAATTGAAAATAATCAAGAATTGTATTAAAATAATCCTAAGCAGGTGATTGCTAGGAACACAAAAGGAGTGTGAAAAATATGGTTTTTAGCAATCAAATTATAAGTAATAAAATATTTAAAGTGGCAATATATATACGTTTATCTCGTGAAGATGGAGACAAGTTAGAAAGTGATAGTATTTCAAACCAAAGAGATATTTTGCAAAGATATATAAAAGAAAATCAACTTGTTTTAATAGATGAATACAAAGATGATGGAATATCTGGAACAACATTT
>CANQWU010000014.1 GCA_947627605.1 uncultured Clostridia bacterium | reverse complement strand
GCTACAAGTTGTTTACTATGTAAATAATTTTGCGAATGTTCTATTCCCATAAATACCTCCTTTACAAATTACTATTCTTCGAGAACATTATACCATAACAACTTTTATATATCAATTAGTATTCATAGTCGATTTCTTGAAATTTCACATCTAAATTACTTTCAATATTATCTTTCATTTTTTCAAACATTTCATTATTTTTTTCAATAGCAATACCATTTCTTTTTTTGTTATAACAAGCAATTACAAAATTACCACTTCCTGCATACTGATCTAAAAGAGTTTCATAAGGTTTTGAGATATATTCAATTATCTCTTCAATTAGTTCTACTGGCTTTTCTGCTTCCATTACCTTATCTTTTATATTTTTAGGTTGATAATCAAAAGCAGTTGGTAGCATCCCATTTGTGCCTTTCATATAATAAACATCAAGATTATTTTCTTGTAACATATCTCTAACTTCATAAGATGATTTGCCTTTTATATCTAAATTATTTTCATTTGCTATTGCTAGATTTTTCTTTGCATCTAGTTTTAAACTTCTAGGCTCTCCGTTGCTAAAAATCATAACATCTTCAATATTCTTGCTTTTTCTTCCAGTATTAGATATAAAATTTCCTTTCTTCCATGCAACTTTCGCAAAATATTTGAATCCATTTTCTTGTGCCATTTTCTTAATTTCATATAGATAATCAAAATTAACTTCTGATTCTTCTGGTAGAAATTCAACTAAAAATGCCCCCTCTTTTAATACTCTTTGTTTTTCTTTAAAGTCTTTACTTTCATATCTAAATAATTCAAATGTAGCAAACTTTCTGTTTCCCCCAGTTAATGCTTTTTGTAAATCGTATGGATGGTCTGTTATAATTCCATCAATAGATTTATCTTTTATAATTGATAAATCTCTCCCATCTCCGTTTATCAATAAGCAAGTATTTTCTTTTCCTTCAATTTGACTTGTTACTTTGTAAACACCTCTTGATATTTTAGTAAAAATTCCTTTTTCAACACCTTCATATATTCTTGCTCTTATAGATTCATTATTTACTTGCATATTTTTAATATTCTTCACAAGATTTGTAGCATCTTGTATAGAAAATTTTTCTTCATCTATAAAATATTCAAAGAGATTCATTTGTATTGTATTATCCATAAAGCTATCCCTCCATTTCTATTTCATCTACAGATAAAGATTCATATATTGTAGGAGGAGCATCAATAGACATTGTAGGAGGATTTTTAGAAACAACTTGAATAATATAATCCATTTCTTCATCTTTTAATGCTAGATTTGAAAAGACTTCCCATTTATAACTTGCATCTATATCATTGTACTTTTTTTCTAATGTTGCATATTCTTTTTTGCCGTTCAATGATAGCTCTACATTATAAACTGTAGTGTCATTATAATTTCCAACATATTCAGCAGAGATAACTTGTAAAGAATTATTCTTTCCTATTTCTTTTTGTAATTCATTTATTTTTTGTTTTAGTCTTTCATTTTCTTCTATTAACATTCCTTTTTGCAAAGTATTTATAGACTTTATATTTCTTTCTTTGCCTATTTTCTGTATTTTATTCATACTAATAAAATCTTTTTCTGTTACAATAATATGATCTTGAAGTTGAATATTAAAAACTTTAAGCATTTCATTTGTTACATCTGTTAAATGTAAATCATCTTTACTTGGCTCTAGATTATTTGAAGGATGATTATGTACTAAAATAACTTTATTACTTGCAGAATAAAGAGCAGTTCTTATTATTTCTTTTGAATCTATTACTACATTGCAAGAAGTTCCTATTCCTAATAATGTAATATTTCTAATATTATTTCTGTTGTCTAATCCAATAAATAAAAGATGTTCTCTGATTGCATTTCTAATCTCTTGAACATCTTTTAAATTTACAATATCTGTAGAAGAACCTACTTTTATATCTTCACTAATATTTTTTTTAGGTTTTTCAATAATATCAACATTCATTATACATCACCCCCATTAAATATCTGTATAATCATTATCCATTTCTAATAAAATTTCATCTTTATCTGTTTCAAATACATCAATTATTAATTGATTAAACTTTTCTTTTAACTCTATACTCGTGAAAGTTTTACACAATTTGTCTATATAATCTAATGCAAGTGGTTTAACATTTCCTACCCCATATTTTTTAACAATATTTTTTATATTATCTCTTTCCTCTCCTATTTCACTAAATTCTGTACCATCTTTTGCATAGCAAGTATATTTGTATGTAACTTTGCTCTTATCTTTTATATCTGGATCTAGATATTTTATTGATAATATTTCGTAATTATGTTTTAATCTATCATCATATAACTCATAAAATCCATTTTCTTCACAATATTTATCTATATAGTATTCATTTACAAGTTCTATTCCATCAATATCATTATTGAGTTTCTTTAAAAATTCTATAATACCTTTTTCTGTATAAGGAATTTCAAAAAAATTTGCTCTAATATATTTGCTATATTCTTTTGTTGAGTTCTTATATCTATCTTCTGGAATATCCACCCTATAACACGAATCTATCGAAACATATTGTGGATTAGGATATTTTATATTGTATTCTTTTTGAGTTAATGATGTATGCCTAATGTCAGGACTATATGCACATCCAATTTCTACAGATAGATGCTTATTATCTGATGTAACAACAATCCCTCTTAATCTGCAATTTATAGGAGTTGTATAATCACTCCCCATTTTTACCATTTTGATTTTCATTGTAATCGCCTCCAAATTTCATAATTATAAAAAAAGAGAATGAGTACATAAAAAATACAATACTCATTCTAACTTTAAAATCTTCAAAGCACATTGTTATAGATAGCAAAAATGCTAAAAATATGCTTAATAAAAACACTCTTATTATCTTTTTCATAATGCAACTTACCTCTATTGTTTCAATCTACCAAATCCATAGAAATGCTCACCATTCCACCAGCCATTGTTATATTTTCTAATTCTAACCCCAGATGGATTTCCTCCAGTATCTATAACATATTCATCAGTATCTCCATCTATTGTAAGAGTTCCCATATAAATTCCTATATGTGATATACTTCCAGGCTCTCCAGTATCGTAAGTATCTTTTAAGAAGATTAAATCTCCTGCATTTCTATCATTTACATTTACTGGATAGCAATATCCGTTATATATTCCCTGTGCTCCAGTATTTGGTATTGTTATAATTCCAGTATGTGCAAGACAATGTATAACCCAAGAAGAGCAATCATAGTAATCCATACATTCATCATATTTTAGATTACTGTGATCCATTAAATATCTTGTACCAACATTTTTCAAAAATTCATCATATATAGCTCTTAATTGTTCATCTCCAATGTTTACATTTAAGTAAGCATAAGTTGATTTAAAATCAGAACTAAATAATTCAAAAAATGAATTAGAGTTATATAACAATCTTATTTGTTCTACTTCATCATCTGTAAATGCCTTTTGATTCCAATTTACATTTAATCCTTTTGCAGCTTTATATTGGTTTATAACACTAAAGTTTTTATTACACCAAGATATATAGTCATCTAAAGAAGGATTTTTAACTACTTTCTTTGTGTCAGTAACAGTTTCTTTAATCTTGTTGCCATTTCCATCTACTGCATCTGTTTCTTTCTCATAAGTATAAGTAACATCACTTATTTTTTCATATAATTCTGCTTTTCTAAATTGTTCTAATATTGTTAATTCTGCAAAATCATAAGTCAGATCACCATTCAACATTTGAAGTATTGAAAGTGGAGCTCTCCAGTTTATCATTCCTTTACCTTCGATTGTACCTTCAACTACTTTACCAGAATTGTAATATTCTACAGTAGTTTTGTTATATTCATTTTGCATATTTATCATATAAGTTTCATAATTTTTCTTCGTCTCTTCACTCATTCCAATACCGAAAAAACTACAAAAAGCAGCTATAACAACTATAATAATGATAACCGGTGCAATTTGTGGAAGCATTGAAATAATCATTTCTACTACTTTAGCCATCAATTTTACGAGTAATCTCATAAGTTTTATCATTACATTGGTTGTTTTAGATATTACTTTTTGTCCTAGTTTTTCACTAATCTTTTTACTTATTTTTGTTCCGATTTTCTTTGTAAATTTCTTTGTGTATTTAACAGTTTCTTTTGTAACTTTAATAGATGCTTTCTTTATAGGTTTTGTCATTATTCTAGTCGAAGAACTTTTAAAAGCAGTAGTACCATTTTCATTTAATCCTGCACTTATATCTTTTCCAGTTCTAATTATCCTTTGAGCAGAATTGTTTACAATTTTTGCTCCTTTTATTCCTGTAGATATTCTTTTAGAAGTCTTTAATTTACCATCATTCTTCTCGAGTATTGTTCCATTATTATTGCCTTCTGTTAACTCTGTATTATTATCATTTTCTGATGCAGTTTGTATCTTGTTTGACTTTATTATATTAACTTTGTTATTGCCTTTATTAGTTTGTATTTCATTGTATTGTTTTACTTTTGTAGATATTTCTTTTTCATTTTTGTTAGCAATATCATTTGCTTCTATAGAATTATCTACTCCAGTTTCGATTCTGGAAGTATCAACATCACTTTCAGTTATTTTATTTAATTGTTCTGCATACCACTTATTTATATTTTCTGCACTATCTAATACAAGATTCGTACCTTTATGTGCATAATCTGTATATTTATTAAGTGAATTTGCTATATCTTTACTATTATCATTAGCCATAGTCTATCCTCTATTTACTTGCATATTTGAAGTTTGATTTAGTTCATAAATATAAGAATCTTTTGATACTTGATTTCTAAAGATAACTTTGTCATCTCCATAAACGATAATACCTTGCCCAGATGGTGAATCTGTTACATATCTTGATTCTTCATCACTTATGTCAAAAATCTTACAAATTGGTGGTAAATCTAAAGGTTTTTGTTTTAATATCATAGCAAATTCAGAGTTAGATAATATCTTGCATCCATCCTCATTTTTAATTACATCTGCAATATTTTGTGTAATAATAGTAGGTATTGCGTTCTCTTTTCTTCCAGTCTTATATATTTTTGCAATATATTCACTAGAAAACTTATTTGCAAGTAATATATGAAACTCATCAATAAATATCCAGGTATGTTTTCCTAATGTTTTATTTCTATGAAGTCTATTCATAATATGGTCTAATACAACTAAATATCCTGTTGTTTGTATGCTTGGTGGTAGTTCTGATATATCAAAAGTAATAAAACGATTTTTTATTTCTATATTTGTTTTCTTTGCAAATATATCCATATTTCCTTTGACATATCTCTCAATAATAAGTGCAAGATTTTTTGCTTCGCTTTCTGGCTGTCTTAATAATTCATTGTAGAATTTTTTGAAATCTGGCTCATATTCTTTATTATAATTATGAAGTTTATAATCCTCATAAATATTATTCGTACAACGGTCTGTAAGAGTTTTTTGTTCTCCAGATAATCCATTTACTATTGATTCTATAAAAGCAAGTATAAATTCAGATTTTTCTTTTATTGCTTCTTTATCGTTCTTCGCATATTGTAACGAACTGTCAAATGGATTTATATGTGTATCAGTATTTGTGCTTATATTTAATGCCTGTCCTCCAAATGCTTTAATTAAAGGATAATACTCACCGTTGTGGATCAATTACGCAAATTTCATCCTCTGGATAACGCAATAATACTTGCTCTATAAGTAATTTTATGGAGAATGATTTTCCTGCTCCAGATGTTGCTAAAACACAACCATTTCCATTTAGTAGTTTCTTTCTGTCGCAAAATACTGGATTCTTTGAAACAAGATTTATTCCATAAAAAATAGAATCCTCGTGCATCAAGTCCTTTGTATTGAAAGGAACATTGGTAGCAGTAGATTCCGAAGTTAATGACCTTTGTATTTGTAGTGTGTTCCAACCAAATGGAAGGCAATTTTGCACTCCTTCAAGTTGTTGCCAATCTAAATTATATAGAGAAATTAGATATTCATTTCCAATACTCTTTACTAATTTTGTTGCTTTATTTAGTTCATCAAGTGAACTAGCTTGAATACATATTAAAACATTGTTAGTAAATAACTTTTGTTTTTTCTTTTGAAGTGCATCTCTTAATTCTTGTGCATCACTTATAGCATCTTCTAATTTTTCATCAAGTACAGCTTCATAACTGTAGTTATTTTTATTGGCTTTTTTAATTTTCTCCAATCTTTCTGTTTTCATTCCAGATATTTTCTTATTCACCATTTTGATTACTTTAGCTGGATCTGTAGGTGTAATATTCAAAGTTGTAATAATATTATAGTTAGTTATTGTTGTTATTCTATTATAAAATCTTGGTGTTATAGATTTAGGCAGTTTACTAACATATAGAACACGAATAAATTTATCTTCGCCAATCTTTATATAATTCTTTTCTCTAAAAGATACATCTTGCTTTGGTGCTAAAACATCGTAAATACTCAATTTATTGTCTATTGCATATTTAATAAAATTATCAATTCCATTTTCCTCTGCAAGTTCATTATGAAATATATTATATAAAGAGCCTAATCTTTCTATTATATTTACTCTTTTTATTTTAGACTTTAATTCCTTAAACTTTTCTTCTGCCCTCAACTGATATTGAAGAAATATATCTTGTGCTTCTTTCATACTTTCAGCTTTCGTAGTAATGACTACTTGTCTTTTCTCACATAATATTTCTTCTTTATCACCGATTGCAAGTTCTATAAGAGTATTAAACTCATTTGCAACTTTAGATTCATTTTCATTTAGGTTGTTTTCATTATATATAAATTTTTGCTTATAATCATTAGTCTTTACTGGTGTACCAAAACAAACTACTTGAATATGATCATTATAGTTAAAGGAATGTAAAAATTCAACCCATTTAAGAAAAATATTCTCTTGTTCCTCATAGTTTGCTTTTGCAAAAGAAATGTCTTGGTATTCAAAGCAAACAGAATAATGTGTATCATCTAATTGTATAATTGAATTTTTTTCATTAAAGTCTTTAAAAAATGTATGAATAATTTGTGATGTAGTTTTAGGCTTTGCAACTTTATGTGCTTTTATTTTCTTTGAAAATTCATTAAATATAGTAAATAAAAAAAATTCTTTCTTTTCTTTATTTTTCTTATTTTCTTTTACCTTTTTCAATGTTGTTCCTCCTTATAACTGTCAAGAAGATTGGGAATAAAATACCAATCTCCTTCAACTAATTTTTTAAACATTCCTGTATAGGTTAATTCGCCACAATATGGCTGCTTTTTTATCTTTCTTTTGAATATTGTATAAAACACAACTCTTGTTTCTAAAATAGGATGCTTGTTGTTATAAACTCGCATCCATTTAGCATTATGATTGTTTAGATAATATTCCAATAATGACTTTTCCCATTGACTTAAATTCATCTTATATTACCTCTCTAACAGTTTTAAAAGAGCCTCTTGTTGCTCTTTTGATAGTTTTGATAACTTCTCTGATAGTTCATCTTTTCTTGAATTATTAGATTCATTAATTTCATTTACTTTAATTTCTTTTTCTTCTTTTATAGTTTCTATTTTAGAATATTCTGGATTTATTCCATATTTTTTTCTAGCCTTTTCCAATATCTTGGCTTGTTTTTGTTTTTTCTTCATTTCTCTAATTTCAGCTTTTGTAGTTTTAGAATTATCTGTTTTTGTTGATTTTGTTTTGTGCTTATTTTTCTTTTGATGTTGAAGTTCATACTCACTATCTGTCATATAATGTATTGGCTTTGCAAAAAGAAGATAATGCCTAAACCAAAAAGGCATTATCTTCTCTGCTGGTAGTTCGTGTATTTTGACAAATCCTATAAATCCTAGAACTCCTGCTATTGCAATTACTATATAACTTGTTGCTTCTTCACCAATCTTTTCTTTTAAGATCAGATAAGTGGGAATAACTGCAATTATTATTAGAATTGCAAATATCCATTGTCTAAAATTAAAGAAATATATTTTTTCTTTATAATCCTTTATCTCATCAAATACTGTAATTTCTATATTATCCATTATCAATGACCTCCTGTAAGTTTTTCTGCAAATTGACTTGCGTACTGTATTACTGCCAAATACATTCCGTTAAGGAATAACATTGCAACTATTGTTGATATTGCATTTGTTGAGCCTACTGTACTACTCAATCCTGCAAGTCCAATAGAATAGATATTTGTTGCTAAATATATTATTACTGCTTCTAATCCAACACTTGCTGAAAAAAGGAAGTATTGAATTGCTTTTCCTCTACCTTCATCATCAGCAGCAAGAGCGATTGGTATTGGAGCAAAAGCAAAACATAGTATTAGTTTTACAACTCTCAAAAATATCTGTGTTAGAATCTGTACGATTGTTGTCATAAACGGAATGAATAGTATTAAATACAATCCGATATGTCATAATACTATCTACAAATCCATCTGGTACTGCATCAATTAAAGTGTCTGCAATATTAATTGAAGAATTACTATTACCTATGGCATGTGTAATACTAACAAAAATGTCATTTGTTATATTCATAATACTAGATAAGAAATCGTATCCGTGTTGAATAAAGTATTTAAGTAATAAGAATGAAACAAAAGCCATTACTACTCTTTCCCAACTTATTCTCTCTACTTCCATTGATTTCTTTATCAAGTTAATCATAAAGAAAAGGATTAAAAGACTTAACGCTATTGGAACTATTACATCATTTACTGTTTTTCCAATAGACCAAATATTGATACCTTTTACACTAGAGAAATTCGTTAATTTTTCTATCGTACCTATTAAATTACCACTATCTATATCAATACCGAAAACTGTAAATTTGAAACTATAAAGAAGTCTTATAATTCCATCCAATTATTTGTCCTCCTTCTCTTATAATCCAAATAAATTCTTTGATTGTGCGATTGCAACAAGCATAAATCCTGCCATAAGTGTCATTAAACCTCTTGATTTACCTTCAGCATCTTCTCTTTGCCAACCAAGTGCAAACATAACGCCACCAACAAGAGCAATAACTCCACCAATTTTAGTTAGCCAATCACAAGCAAAATTTATAAATGAATCAATAGATTCTGTGTTTGAAGCTGCAAATACTCTTGTTTCTGCAAGAATCAATGTGCCCATTGCAGTTGTTCCTATAACTGCTACTTTATCTCTTAATTTTCTAAATAAATTTTTAATCTTTTTCATATTTACCTCCAATTAAAAAGAGATAAACCCCTCTTTAATTAGCTAATAATCTAATTTCAAGATTTATCTCTTTTCTTATTTAATTATTTTTTTATTACTAAATCCTCAAATTGGATTACTCCAGTTCGTTTAAGGTCTTTTAAGTCATCCTTATCAACCTCTCTTATTTCTGGCTTTTCAATAGGAATTGCAAATGATAAGCCAGAATCGCATAACATTCTATAGTCTGCGTTTTCACCATATTGCAATTCTTTCTTGTGATTATAGAGTTTTTGAGAATTATTATCTCGTGGCTCATATAATTCAGAATAGTTAGGATGTTCTTTTAAGTTATATAGTTTAGAGTAAAAAGCTCCTATTCCTGCTATAAAAAGTACACAATTACCACTTGGCATCTTTGATAACTCATCTAAAGTTGCTAGTTCTCTACCAACTACATCCCAGTTAGTTGAAGATGATCCCTGTCTAGCATAAGTCCTTCCAGATGACTTTTTATACCAAGTTTTCTTGCCAAGTAGAGCCACTAAATATTCCAAAGTTTCTTTACTCATTCCTCCCATAAAAAGAGTACTGTCACAGCAATCTAAAACAGATTCCCAACTATCTTTATATTTTTGTTTTAATTGACTTAATGATTGCAATCCTACAGTAATTCCAACATTTAATCCTCTCAAATAAGCAAGTTCTTCAACAAATCTTGGAATTTCTCCTAATTGTGCCCACTCGTCCATATAGATTTCTACTGGAGTTGCTAAACTTCCACCACATAATTTTGCATTTTCATCAATAATCTCAAATATTTGTGTGTAAAAAATACTCGCTAAATAGTTAAAAGTATTATTGCTTGGTTTTGTTATTACAAAATAGGCAACTTTACCATTTCCAATAGTTTTATTCGATTCACTATTTATCTGTTTCAATAATGGAGAATTGTCATCCAAAGGCATCCCTATTCTGTTAAGTTCCATAGTATCTGTATCAGTCATATTTGCAATTTCTTTAATATTGAATGAAGCTAATCTTGCAGTTGCAACCATAATAATTGTACTCATCATTTTGGGTGCAGATGCTGCAACTTTAAAATGCTTATATTGTTTTACCCCTATTGCCTCTGGCTCATCTTTTGCCCAAGCATCAAACAACCTATCTAAATTTGATACACCTGTAGAATCTGGATTCGATAAACGAATTAGATTTAAAACTGTTGTAAAATTCTGATGTGCCTTATCATAATGTCTTAATGTATAGTAAAATAAGGCTTGAAGATATATCATTTCTGCTTTTTCCCAGAATGGATCTCCAGAAGTATTTTGTATATTTTCGCTTTTAGTATTTGCCATTATTGTATTTATTAAGCTCATTACATCATCTTCTTGTATTGGATGTTCCTCATCATAATAACCAATATTATTATGACTTTCTTTAATATACATTAGTGGATTGTAGCAATCCGAACAAGACTTATCATCAAGGTTAAGAACTTTTATTGTATAGCCTTTTTTCTTTAATGAATAACCACAATCTCGCAAAAGTTCTCCGTTTAGGATCAGTTACGATTATTGTTCCATTTGCATTTAGAATATTAGGCTTAAAATAATATCTCGACTTACCACTTCCAGGCCTACCTATCAATATAACATGCCTATTCATTTTGCTAATTTTCATATTTTTAGAAATCAATTCTGTCTGTGTTAAAATCATATTATTTTCAAAGTTCTTATCTCTTTTATCTTTTATATCATTTGGAGTTTTCCATTCAGCAGAGCCATAGGTGTTTTCTTGTATATTCTTTTTGTTTTGCATTTTATAAGTTTCGTAAATCATTAAAACAAAAAAAGACACCCCACTAGATACAAGAAAGTTATTTCTTGAAAAATCTATTGGAGTGTTAATTTTATATAATTCATTCAGAGCAATGGTAAAATAATCAAAAGACCAATTTCCACCATTGCTAGACACCAGAGTTGTTACTCTTAACATATAGTAAAATATAATTGCAAAAACTATTACAAATAATACTTTTGAACTCTTTTTATTTCTTTTCACCAGCATATTTGCATCACCTCCCATTTTTTAATAATCTAAATTTATAGAATCTTTTTCTATAAGTTTATCTGGAGTAATTATATGAATATTCTCTCGATTTTTTATTTCATCAAGAGTATAATCATCCCAAGTCCATCCTATAGAGCCAAAATCATATACTTTTTTTGCTCCTTCTTTTGTATTTATGATTTTTTTCTCTGCTATATCTGTTGCAGTAACTATATCATTTTCTAATGTTTTACAAATATAACAATCTGTATATTTATCATATACAATTTGAAAATCTCTTGTAGCAAGATTATTTACAAATAATTCTGCGATACATTTTTCAAAATAAGGTCTAGCCCAACCATTCCAACGCTCATCTTTTATATGATAGCCTTCATAGTATTCACTATTTCCAATGTTAAAATATGCTTTTTCCTGTATCTTATCCATTTTACTCACCCACTTCTTTTTCATCTGCTATATTTATTTCTATATTCTTATCTTCTGTTAGAGTAGGAGAATTAGCAACTTCTTTTTCAAGTTCTTCAAAGATATTATGCTTTTCTAAATCCTCATTTACTACATTCCTTTTTTTTTCCTTTTCTGCAAGTTCCTTTATATCATTTTTAAAAACAGTCCAAACACACTCATTCTCTGTTCTTTTCATAATATAATTTTTACCACTTAATGTTTCATAAGTTTGTCTTTCTTGCTCTCCAAGTTTTGTCTTGAAAGATATTATTTCATCTTGTGAATTGATATTCCATTGCATATTTTTGTTATCAGATCCATACACACGAATCTGACCTACATTATTAAATCCAAGTTCTGAATATCTTTCTAAATGTTTATTTTCAAAGTATATACTAGCAATTTTTTTATCTTCATCATTTGTAACAACTTTCATTCCATAAGGAATATCTGCGACTTCTAAATCATCTTTTATACTCATAAAAGCAGAGAAAGGCATAGAGTGAATACAATAGTCTTTCTTAAATTCTTCAACTTCAACTTCACCCATTTCGTGTAAATTTAGACTTTCTGATAAATCTTTCAATTCCTGTGCATTTAAAGTCTGTCCTTTTTCTTTTGTTTCTTCTATTGCAGCTTGTATATTGTCATCAAATAAGTCTTTTGAGATTTTAGTTCTATATTCTATTAAGTCTGCAATTCTATCTCCCATATATCCCTGTTTAGATTTATTGAAATAGATATTATATCTTTTATTCTGATGTGATTTCACTTGCTCTGCTTGTTTCTTTTCATATCTAGCCATAAGTCTATTTATATACAACAATTTTGCAATTCTAGGAAAATGTGTTTTAAAATCGCTTAAACTTTTTATTCTTCTTGCGTATTTTGTTATTCTTTTTTGTTGAAATAGTGATTTTTTCTTACCAAACTCTGTATTTTCAGTTGATAGTTTTCTTTCACTTGCAACAACTCTAATTCCATCTTTTTGACACTTTTCCATTACTCTTATTGTTTCATCATAGGAAAGATTAGTTATTTTTTCTAATTCTTTTGTTGGCCCATCTTTTTGTACTGCTTTTATACCTTCAACAAAATAATGATAACTAAATACTGAAAATGGCTTTAAAATATATTTAAAGAAATCTTTTATACCAACTCTTGTAGCTCTTTCTGCACCTTCATAAACTTGCGTTGCATCACTTTTATTAGTAGCTTGCACTTGGAATCACCTCTTTCTCCATTGAAATTTCATATAAATTAAAATATTTATGATAAAAATTATCTAATGTTAATCTATTCATAAATTTTTTAGTTCTAGTATTTTCATCTACTGCATATTCGCTCATATTTGCAGATATTGATTGTGAGTTTAATATCTGTAGTTTTCCATCATCAATTCTATATAATTGTTTTGGAATAAATACTTGTGTTCCACTATCAATAGGCAAATAAATACCTTTAAACGATTCTTTTTCTTTTCCAGATAACTTAATAAATACAGACATATCATTATTATTTTTTACAGTTTCAACTTCTGTCTTTTGTATGTCATCTTGTTCTTTTTGTTTTGTTTTCTCTGGCTTTTTTTCTAATTCTTCTTTCGTTTCTTTCATAATATTTTCTGGTGTTAATCCTAAAATATTTTTATTATTATTGAAAACGAGTAAAGTCTTGTATTTGTCATTATTTACAAATTGTCTAGTCATTGCAGATTTCATATTATCTGGATATGCTAAACCATATCTTACTGCTTCCATAACATTTTCATTTTTAAATCTACTAACTGCCTGTTCTTTTAATGATTCAACATAAGTTTTAGGAAATAATTTCTCAAATTGCGAAGTATTATTAGCAATAAATAAATCCTCAAACTCATCTGGATTATTTTCAATATACTCTTTTATGCTAGTTTCAAAACTTTCTGCATATTGCTTCAAAACAATATCTTTTTGTTCTACAGATAATTTTATATTTACAACTTTACCTTCTTGATCAAAACTTTTTACATTGTTTAGTAGATTTTCTAGTATAAAAATTTTATCATTTTTAAATTTAATATAATCATCAGAGGTATAGATATACTCATTTACATATCTTGAAATATCTATTGTATTTTCTCCATCTTTTAAATAATTTTCACTATTTAAAGTTTCTTCAATTACTTCTTGACTAATAACATTCGTTTCAAGATATTTTTGTAATATTCTATCTTGATGATTGATAGCATACTTTTTCAAATGATCCATTATATAGTAATAGAAAAATAAACCTTTATATCTTTCAACTCTGGATTCTTGTTTTACTTCTTTTGGCATAATAATATCTTCAACCTCCTCACCTTTAAAATTAGTATTATTTGTTACATATTCTTTGAAGCGAAGAATATCTTTTGTATCTTTAATTAAACCATCTCTTTGCATCTTTTTATAAGTATTATAGATATTATCAACATTTAATTCTTTATCTTGTAAATACTGATTTTCAAGTAAAAAAATAAAGGCAGATATTTTTGTTTTATAAACATCTTCCTTTTTTACATTTGCAATTTGTAAATCTCCGAAGTCTTTGTATTTACCTTCTAATTTTGATATATCTAATACATTTACTTCTAATCCTTCATTTAATAACTCTGGTATAACTCTAATCATTGCATTTTTACCAGCATCATCATTATCAAGAGAAAGAGTAATTTCGCACTTTAATTTCTTTAGTAATTCAATTTGTTCTTTTGTTAATGCAGTTCCCATTATTCCTACAGTATTTGCAAATCCCATTGCATTGCTACTTATAACATCCATATATCCTTCAACTACTATCATTTCATAATCTCTAGCAAAAGATTTTGCTTTATGATAATTAAATAGTAATTCACTTTTATTGAATAACGTAGTTGCCATAGTGTTAATATATTTAGGCTTTGCATCTCCTAATACTCTTGCTCCAAATCCAACAGGATTTCCATATTGGTCGAATATAGGAATCATTATTCTGTGGCTGAATATATCAATATAATCATTTTTAGATTCTTTTGTAATACCTACTTCTATCAGATCTTTCATATTGTACTTTGATAATAAATTATTTGTTATATTATCATAAGTAGGATTGAATCCAATATGAAAATTATTGATTATTTGTTCAGATAAGTTTCTGCTTTTAAGATAATCGAGAGTTCTCTCTCCATCTATATTTTTAGTTTTTAAATTATTCTCGCAAATAGTAATTGCATCTTTTAGAATGTTAGATAATGTCTTTTGTTTCTTTTGTTCTTCGGTTAGAGGCATATTATTGTTTTGTGAAAGAACAATATTCAAATGTTGTATATCTATTGCTTTTTGCATAGCTTCTACTGTGCTTATTGCATTATGATTTACTTCTGTTTCATATTTTTGGATAAATGATACAGCATTTCCTCCAGATCCACAAGCAAAACATTTTGCAATACCTTTGCTAGTGTTTATCATCATAGATGGATGCGTATCATTATGAAAAGGGCAAGTACATTTATTTCTAGTAACTTTTAATCCATAATATTCAAGAATGTTGACTATATTAGAACTTGATAATATCTCATCATAAACACTCATATATCTATTTCTTCCTTCTGTTCTTCTTTGTTGTCTAGTTTCATTTCCTGCTTATCTCTTATTAAATTTAATACATATTCATCATCAAATTCTCTTATCAAATTTGGATATTCTAAATAATTTTCCTTCTCTTTGTTGCCATCATAATATTGTTCTTCATAATCATCATAGCTTTCTCCGATTCTTGAATATCTATATGAATACTCGTTTTCTCCCAAGTAATTTAAACCTTCCATTATAGCATCAACTTCTTTGTAACTACCTTCATACCATTTAAGATAATTCCATCCAAAGTAAACTTGATTTTTGCCTTCTTGCCTTATATCACATTCCTCTAAAAGATTATAATCTTCATTATGCTCCTTTAAATAGTTTGTTACAAATTCTTTTAACTTTTCGTAACCTTCTTTACTTGTTACAATTCTAATATCTGATCTATATCCCATTTTCATTACCTCCATTATCAATTTGTTTTAACAATTTAATTGTTTCTTTATCATTAAATTCACAAGTCATTGAAGGCATTGGAATATCTTTATATTCATCTTCTAATAATGTATTATCATATAATTTGATATAATTTCTGTCTATAATACATACCCTTTGTGTTATATTTTTGTTTATAATAACAGTTAAGAGATTTTTTAGAAGTCTAAAATATTTAGGATTATCCCACTTAAAAAAATATATATCATTGATGTATTTGCAAGTAGTATCATTTACTATATTTTTTGTTAATTTCTTATTATTATGAGATCGTAAAAAACTCATAATTTCTTCATATCCTTTTTTAGTTGTTATAATTCTGACTTGTTGTTGCATAATCATATCTCCATTTCCAATAAATTTTTAATTTCTTTTTCTATTTGTGAATCATCTCTATTACTTATAAACAATAAAAAACAATCCTTTTTCTTTGGATTGTATATTGTAAGAAGTATTTTTGTATGTTTTCTTAATAACTCAACAAATTCTGCTAATTCCTTTGTTGTATAATTATCTTTAAGTTTAAAATCTACATATTTTATTATATTGAATGATTTTGTATATCTTCCTGCAACTGTAAATACCTCTCTTGTTATCATTGTGTTTTTATCTATTTGCTCAAAATATAAATCATCATATAATAAATAGTAAGTTCCTTCTTTTGCTTTGTCAGACACTAATGCCCTAAAATCTTCAAAATTGTAAATTATATTGCTTTCTATCATAGTTTCCCTCTTTTCTCACAAATGAAAAAAGAGTGGGAGTTTCACCCACTCAAATTATTTTTCATTGTGTTTTTTTCTTAATAGCATAATTCCACCAACTATTCCGATTAAAGAAATTACTGCTAAACTTCCTAATAAGAAGTAATTTGTTTCATTTCCTGTTTGAATTTTTGGAAGTAAAGAGTTGTAATATTCAAAACTGTAAATACCATCTTTTTCTTCCAATGATACACCATCAGCCAATACGCCTTTGTCATTTATTTCTACTTTAACAACTTGGTCTGATAGTTTATATCCTAAAGGTGCTTTAATTTCTTTAATATAGTAAGTTCCATATCTTAACTCATCGAATAATGCAGTTCCTTCAAATTCATTTGCTCCTGCTTCTTTAATAAGTTTAGTACATTCTTCATCTTCATAAATTCCGAAAACAAATTTATTTGATTTAATGTGTTCTTTTGTGTCTTTATCTAATTTTTCAACTCTAACAGACTTTAATATAGGCATATCTTTCATCTCTAATAATTGATTTTCCTTATCGCTAGAAACTTCAAATTCGATAGATTCTGCAATTTCATATCCGTATGGAGCAGTTGTTTCAGTTAATGTATATTTCTTACCTTCTTCTAATCCAGTAATATGATGAGGCTCTTTAGTTGAAGTCCATTTATCAATAATATTTCCATCTTCATCTGTAACAACTAATTCAGCACCTTCAAGTTCTTCACCATTTGTTAGATCTGTTTTTGTTACATCTACTATTTTATCAACCATAACTTCGTGTTGTGTTTCTTTATCTGTAGTTACTGTGAACTCAACATCAGTTGCCTTTACATATCCATTTGGAGTAATTTCTTCGTGAAGTATATAAGTTTCTCCTTCAACTAAATTATTGATTTTGTGTGCTTCTTTTCCAGAAGTCCACTCATCTACTATGTTTTCATCTTTATCAAATACTTGGATTTTTGCTCCTTTGATTTCTTCACCTGCAACATCAACTTTGCTCATTTCAACAACTTTATCAATCATTTCTTCGTGTTGTGTTTCTTTATCTGTAGTTACTGTAAATTCAACATCAGTTGCCTTTACATATCCATTTGGAGTAATTTCTTCGTGAAGTGTATAAGTTTCATTTTCTTTAAGATTATTGATTATATGAGGCTCTTTTCCAGATTCCCACTCATCCACTATATTTCCATCTTTATCGAATACTTGGATTTTTGCTCCTTCTACTTCTTCTCCTGCAATATCAACTTTTGACATATTTACGATTTTATCAATCATTTCTTCGTGTTGTGTTTCCTTATCTGTAGTTACTGTAAATTCAACATCAGTTGCAAGAACATAACCATCTGGAGCAGTTTCTTCGTGTAAAATATAAGTATTTCCTTCTTTTAAGTTATTGATTTTATGTGCTTCTTTTCCAGAAATCCATTCATCTACTAAATTTCCTTCTTTATCAAATACTTTCATAGAAGCACCTTCAATTTCATCTCCTGCAATATTCTTTTTAGTCATTTCGACTATTTTGTCTGTCATCACTTCGTGTTGAGTTTCTTTGTCTAATGTTACTTCAAATTCAATATCTGTAGCAACAACATAACCATCTGGAGCAGTTTCTTCGTGTAAAGTATATTTTTCTCCTTCAACTAAATTACTGATTTTGTGTGCCTCTTTTCCAGAAGTCCACTCATCAACTATATTTCCTTCTTTGTCGAATACTTGCATTTTAGCACCTTCAACTTCATCTCCTGCAATGTTATTTTTAGTCATATCTACAACTTTATCAATCATTGTTACTTTTTGAATTTCTTTTGTATTTTCAACTTTGAATTCTATATTAGTAGCTCTAACAAATCCTTTTGGAGCAATTTCTTCTCTTAATATATAAGATTTTCCTGCAACTAATCCTTCAATTTTATGTGTTTTATCTGTTGAAGTCCAAGAATCAATTACATTTCCATCTTTATCAAGAACTGTTAATTTAGCTCCTTCAAGTTCCTTTTCTCCAGTAATATCTGTTTTTGAAAATTCTACAAATGTTGTGTCATTTGCTATATCTTCTGTTACTGTATATACTTTAGTTACATCATCTTGTTTATTAAATTCTATATCATAGATTGTATTATTTAATACTAATCCATCAAGAGTTTTTATTTCTTGTAATTGATATTTTCCCATTGGTAATTTTTCAACTTTTAAATCTCCATTTTTATTAAGATTATAAGTTTTTATTTCTTGCCCAGCTTTATAAATGATACTTCCATCTGCATAATCAATGATGTTTTCTTTCGCAACAAGTTTAAATTGAATACCACTTAAATCAGATATATCAACTAATGATGTATCTGCATCTTCTCTTAATGCTATTGATTTATCAATAATTAGAGTTCCTGTAGGTTGTTCATTTAAAACTTCTACTTCTAAAATAAAATCTCCATCCTGATCTGTGTCATAATTTCTTATTCCCTCAACTTTAAATGTAACTGGATTTTCAAGTTGTAAAAATCCTTCTGGAATTTTGATTTCAGTAATCTGATAACTTCCAACTTCTAATTTTAGTGGAGTTATTACAGAGCCTATTGAATCTCCTTCTTTATTGCTATAACTATTAGCTGGTACAACCATATTATCTGCATTTGTTGTAAATGAATTATATGTTGTACTACCAACTTTTTGGGTTATTACTTCACCTTTTTTGTAGAGTATTTTTCCAGTAGCACGATCATATATATCTTTTGTAGCTTTAATTTGAAATGTGGCATTATTTAATGATACAGTTTTTTCAGAATTTTTATCTTTCTTAATAATTTTTATATATGTTTCAAGTTGCTCATTATTTACCACAATATCTTTTACTTTTTTAGCAATATCTTTTATCTCTGATTCATCTTGTGTTATTGAAAATGTAAAATCTGCTGCACTTTCGTAATCTTTTGGAGTTGTTGTTTCTTTTACTATAAATGTTCCATAAGGTAAAACATTTTGTGTATAAGCATCTCCGTTTTCATCCGTTTCTATTGCTTCATAAGTTGGAGCAATAACTTGTGCTTCGGCAACTCTCTTGCTATCAACTGTTACTGCATTTCCATACTCATCAATGCCACCCCATACCTCTGCGTATGTGTAACCTTTATCATAAGCTCTTTGTACTGCACTATTTAATTTAATAGTGAATATCGCACCTGCTAATCCAGGTGTTTTTCCAGAATTAACATCAATGCCACTCTTAAAAATATGAACTCTCATTTCTTTTACCTTATCTGTGCTATTTGCATTTCCAGTAATTATTTTTGTGTATTGATCTTTATATTTTAAATTCACTTCATACTCTTTTGTATCTATTAAATATCCTATTGGTGCAGTTTCTTCCTTAACAATATATTTTCCAAGAGGTAAGTCTGTAATATCTTGACATACACCTTTTTCATCAGTATTTCTAGTTGCTACTAAATCACCTTTACTATAGAATTTCTTTGATTTAGCAACATTATAAATATCTTCACCTGCATATACTTTATATACTGCATTTTTTAAAGTTGCATCTCCCTGTGCAATAGAACCAGTCTTACTATCTTTCTTTATAATTGATATTGTACCAGTTGGCTCCTCATCAACAATCCCTTTGATTTCTATTGTTATTACTGGAGTTGTATCATTTTTATATACTAGATTTGCAGTATATGTGTTTTCATTTAATAAATATCCAGTTGGAGCTTGTACTTCTTTTACATAGTATTTTCCAAGTGGAAGATTATCAATCTGTGCAATACCAGTTCCAGATGCAGTTGTTATTGTAGCAACCTCTTGACCTTCGGAATAGAATGTTTTGCTTCCTGCTTTATTTGTGATTTTCTCTGCTGCAGTTACTTTAAATACTGCTCCACCAATTTTGTCATTATTCTCACTTACTTTGTAAAGAACAATTTTTCCAGTTGGCTCTATATCTTTAACACCTTCAATTTTTAATTCCACAACTGGAGTTGTATCATCTTTATATACTAAATTTGCAGTATATGTGTTTTCATTTAATAAATATCCAGTTGGAGCTTGTACTTCTTTTACATAGTATTTTCCAAGTGGAAGATTATCAATTTGTGCAATTCCAGTTCCAGATGCAGTTGTTATTGTAGCAACTTCTTGACCTTCCGTATAGAATGTTTTTGTTCCTGCTTTATTTGTGATTTTTTCTGCTGCAGTTACTTTGAATACTGCACCACTAATTTTGTCATTATTTTCACTAACTTTATATAATAAAATCTTACCAGTAGGTTCTGCATCTATTATTGTTTTTGTTGATGTTTGTGCTGCCTTAACTTCTACTTGATATGATTCTGGATTTAATAAATATCCTTCTGGAGCAGATTTTTCTTTTATAGTATAAGTTCCTGCTCTTAATTTATCTATAGTGATTTTTCCATTTGTAACAGTTACATCTTGATTGTAATTATTAGGACCTGTAACATTAAACACAGCACTATTTATTAAGTCATTGTTATCACTTAATTTTGTTAATTCTATATTTCCAAACAAATTTATTTTCAAGCTCATTGCCATAGGTACTGGATCATTATAATGTAAAGCCATTAACTGATCTTGTACTCCAGTTGTAAAAGAAAAATATACAGTTGTATCTTGATCTCTTGATTCTTCTTTTACTAATCCCCAACTTTGGAATGTGCTATCAGAAATATTTAGACTTTCTACGGTGCAATCTTCTGATACTGTAATTGTTAATGTATTTTCTCCTTTATTGTGTTGAAATCTCACATTATCTTTTGTATTGTCTATACTTGAATAATCAGCTAATACTCCATTTGTATCATTCAATACTTTGGTTTCTCCTGCGTCTATTTCAATAGTAGTTGCATCAAAGCTAGGTCTTGTCTGCATATTGTTAATTTTATTATTTATATCATTTTTAAATGCGACATAGTCGGCTTGAACTGTTGAATCTCTAAATGTAGCATTTGATTGTCCTAAAGTTTCCCAAATGTATTGTTGAGTAAAAACATAGGCTTGCTTTACCCATTTCATATCATTTGCAAGTATTCCTCCATCTACTACATAACCCCCATTGTCCTTATACCAACCAAAATAAGCAATCTTACAAGCTCTTTTTATTGTAGCATCTGTAGGTGTATAATAATTTCCATTATAAGAACTTCCTGTTTTGAAATCTACCCCGTGTTCAGCACAAAAAACGGTATATCTTTCTCCAGTAGTATTGTTTATCAATCTTCTAATTAAAACGCCAGTTGAACCTGCTGCATGATCTGTAGTTAACATTCCTGAAGCATATTGACCTCCAACGAAAGAGCCACTTCCAGATACTGCAAAAACTGGACTAATATTAGTTAATATAGTAATTAATAGCAATAGTATTGCAACTATTTTTTTATTTAAAATATAATTCTTAATAGTTTTCACTTTTAAAATCTCCTTTTCTTAAAAATTTGCAAAAAAATAAAGGGTACAAAATCCCTTTAATAAAATGTTACTCTCATTCCTAAATAAACACCTTCATTGTCTTTTATAGGAACACACTCGCCACTAAAATCATAAGACTTTAAATATTCTTGTGCAGCTTGTGTTACATTATCCATAGTATATCCATCTGTAAATAAAAAATCTTTATTTGCTGGTTTTTTCTTTGTGTTTTTCTCTTTATTTTCATTTGATGCAGTAGTAGTCTGTGTATTTTCTTTAGGATTCTCTTTTATTTCTTGCTTTGTATTTTCTTCTTTTGCAACTATATTTGTATTATCTTTCGTTGCTTCCTCTACCTGTTCCATATTTTCTTTAATCGTTATATTTTCAATATTTGAAGTAGTTTCTTCATCTGTATTATTTTCATTGATAATATTGTTTTCATCATCTTTTTGGATAAAGTTGTCTATATCATTTGATGATTGTTTATATTTAGCATAAAATCCATAAAAAAATATACTTATTATAAGAAATATTGCAATAATAAGAAAAAATATTTTCTTTTTTCTAGCATCCTTTAAATAAAGTTCTAATAATTTTTTATCCTGCTCATTCATTATTTTTTTCCTCTTTAGGATGTGTGCAATCAATAAATTTTTTCTCTAATTTTTCATACTCCTTTTTTATTGTAGTATAATTTTTTATTTCAATGTCAATATCATCAATTTTCTTTTGTAGTTTAGATTGTTCAGTTACATATTTAGATTTTTCTGCATTTAATCTTTCTATTATTTTTAACACTCTTTTTATCATAGTTTTCCTCCCATAAAAAAAGAGCCAAGAACTCAATCTTGACCTTTATATAGTTTTACTTATCTGTAATAAAAGTTTATAGTCCATTTACCACAATACATACAATCCCATACTTCATATCCAGAAGGACAATTTTTATAATATGTGTCATTATCCATTTTGTTGTTTTCCCATTGTTCTCCCCAATATTTTATTTGTTGATTATAGTAAGCAATAGCATCATTTTTAGAATTGAACCATTTTCCAGAGTTTCCTATATTCATTCCGTGATTGTTATTATTAGTACATCTTTCAACTTTTGGCTCTGTTTTATTTTCTTCTTGTTTATTATTTTGACTACTTGATGATTGAGAATTAGGATTAGTTACTGGAGTAGTTGTAGATGTATGTGTTGTTGTTTGACTTGTACTTTGTGTTACATTTTCTTTCTTTGGTGTACTTAAATTATTTGATGAACTACTCTTTGTTTGAGTAGATGATTGTGTATTTTTCGTAGTTGTTTGAGTTTCTTGTTTCTTTTCAACAGTTTCTATAGTTTCGTTGCTTATTCCTGTGATAATAGTTTCAGTATTTTCTTTAACTGTGTTATTTTCCATCTCATTAACTACTGTACTTTTATCATCTGCAATAGAATTTATTGTATTTTCTGGCAAAGTATTTATTTCATTTAAACTTTCTATTTTAGCTTGACTGTCATTCTTGTATGATAGAAAATATATACTTCCTATAATTCCAAGAACTACTAATATTAAAATTGTTATTATTATAAGGATTCTCTTTTTCATCATAATAGACACCTCCTACCATAATAATAACGTGAATTTTTAAATTTGTCAGCTCTTTTTCCACAATTTTTCTAAATTAGATTCAAACTAGCAATAATGTAATATCTCTGATCTGTAGGTCTTGTCTTTGTATTTAGATAAGAACAAGTAGATAGTTTAACTATTTTATTTATATTTTCATTATTTTCGATTTTAAATTTACTTATATTTTTATAGTATATTATTTTCTCATCAAAATCTAATAACTTAATATTTTGATTTTCGGTTTCTATTCCTATTGAATATACACTAAATATAGATGCTTCATAATCTCCATTAGGTGTGTATATTTTAAATTTAAGATGTGAATATAGAAAATTCCTATCCAGATAATTACCTAAATTTGAAAACATACTACCATTCCTCATATTATGCCCATATACTATAGTTTCATTATCTTCAAATGGAAATAAATTAGTTGTAAATATAGAGCCATTACTATTATATTTCTTGTCAAATGAATGTTTTAAATAATAATCATCCTTGTATTTTAGAATAGGATAATTTATATTTGTGCCTTCAATCTCAATCCATGCAATTATATCTTCATTGACTGATTTTAGATAATTCCAATCTATATACTTTTCTTGTGTTTCTCCATTTATTTCAATGGATTCTTCAATCAAATCTTCTGTAGATTCATTGCTTTCATTTAACTCTTGCAGATCTTTTAACAATAAATACACACATACAGAAAAGACTACGATAAATATAAGAATTAGCATAATAACTAATATTTTCTTACATTTCATAGTCTTTTTCCTTTTCATGTTGTAATCTTTGTCTTTCCATTCGAAGTTCATATTCATCAGATAATTCTTCTTCATCTAACCATATATAAATAGAATCTTGAAGTGCTCTGCCATTTAAAGTTCTCTCGTAAGAATTTTCTGTTTCTTTAATTTCGTAGTCTTTAGTTTCTTTAAATTCCTCTTTGGTTTCTTTAATTTGTCTTTTAAAGTAATTCAAGGCTATTTCTCTATTTAAGAATGTTTTTATTATCAATATATCCTCATCTTCATCAGCCTTTGTTTTTGAATATATTACTTCGTAAACTTTCATTGATAAATCCTCCCTTCTTTTATATTTTTTTCTTATACTTATGGATAAGACATAAGAAACACCTCCTTTACTATATATTAAATTTCTATTTCACTATTATCTGGTATAAAAAAAGAAGGCGTTGTTACTTCCTTCGTTAATTCATTTTCTATACTCTTATAATAATAGTTAATAAAATTTTCAATTTGATTATCTGTTCCTTTATATTGATTTTCTCTATTTTTACAATCATTATAGAGTTGAATCAATTTATCTCTACTAACTTTATTAGATAAATGGAACAATTTATTTTTTACCATTAATGCAATAATATATGTTATATCTTTTATTTTATCCAAATTTTCTTTAGATATATATTCTATGCTTTCTTTGGAATAAAGCATTTCATACCTTCTTAATGCTACAATTATTTCATTATATTCAACATTTATAAATTCTTCTGGAAATTCTTTTTCTTTATCTATTATATAATTAAATAATCTATCTATCTTATTATTATTTATATTATTATCTATTATATTATTATATTGTCCTTTTGGGGACATACCCTCTGTCCTATCTATCGAATAGGGGTATGCCCTATTTATCGTATAGGGTGTATCATTAGGATAGATTCTTCGTTGTATAATTTCACCTTTATCATTTTTTATAATATCTAAACATACAAATCCTAATTCTTTTAAATGAGATACCCATTTTGAAATAGTATGAGGTTTAGCATTTAGTAGCTTGCCAAGATAACTATTGGATGCAAAGCAATATCCTTCTTTATTAGATAAGACTGTAATTATTGCATATAGCAATTTTTCATTTGCTTTAATCTTTTCATTAAATAAAACTGTTGCTGGAATGATTGCATAATATCCAATTTTGTTTTCATTATTCATTGTATGAATCACTCCTTTTGCCAACAAGAATTATTGCATATAATAATAATGAAACATTAGCACCTATAAATAATCCTAATATAAATTGCCACATTTTTATTCACCTCTTTTTCAATCTTTTTAACAAAAATAAAAAAACCACTAAATATTAGCAGTTTTTTTATAGGTGTTTATAATCAATTTTTTCTTATTTTTCAATACTTTTCACTTGTGCTTAAATTGTACAGTCTATGATTGTGTTGTTGCAATGGCAGAATTTATTGCAGGAAGTCAAGAATCATTTGTAGAACTGATGAATAATAAAGCTAAAGAACTTGGTATGAATGATACTACTTTTAAAAATTGTCATGGTTTAGATGAAGATGGACATTTAACTTCTAGTTATGATATATCTTTAATGTCTCGTGAATTATTAAATAAATATCCAGAAGTAACAAAATATACAACTATTTGGATGGACACTCTTCGTGATGGAAAGTCTCAGCTTTCTAATACAAATAAACTTATAAAAACATATAAGGGTGCAACTGGCTTGAAAACTGGTTCTACTTCTCTTGCTTTATATAATTTATCTGCTAGTGCAACAAGAGATGATTTATCTTTAATTGCTGTTATTATGAAGGCTCCTTCTACAAAAGTTAGATTTAGTGAAGCTCAAAAATTATTAGATTACGGATTTAGTAAATTTTCCTTTAAAAGTTTTGGAAATAAAGGTGATTTAATAAAAACTGTTAATGTTACAAAAGGTATTAAAAATCAAGTAGATGTAGTATTAGAAAATAATAGTGGTGCTTTAATTGAAAAAGGCAAAGATTCTAAGGTCACACAAACAATTACATTAGCTGATTCATTTCCAGCCAAAATTACTACTGGTCAAAAACTTGGTGAAGCAACATTTAGTTTAGATGGAAAAGTTTTAGCTACTGTTAATTTAGTTGCAAAAAATGATGTTGATGCTTTAAATCTATTTACTCTATCTAAACGTGTTATATATAGTTGGGTTGATTTATTGCGAAGTTAATATTTTAAGAATAAGGAGAGTGCCTATTTTACTAGAGCACCCTCCTTATTTTAGATTACTAAATCAAGTAATCTTGGAGAAAAACTAATCATGACTACTACATGTGGATGAAGGATATGTATCGCATTTGTGGTAATCGCAATATCCTCCGTGATAGTTCGGGTCAAATGACCTACATGTATCACAAGTATATTTACTGTTTCCACCACCTCTACTATCTTCGTTTGCACAAGTATCGCCGGCTGAAGTGTCACGCTGGTGCCAATCACAATAGCCTCCGTGGTAATTTGGGTCAAATGATTTGCAAGTTACACATGCCATATTTAGTCCTCCTCTTCTTTTTGAAACACAGGTTAATGTTTACATATAATATTATACCAAAAATACAAGTATATTTCAAGTAAAATTATTATGGTACATTTGATTTAGAAGAATGTTAAAGTTATTTAAAAGTTAATAAGAAAGCACTCCCTTAATTTCGGGAGTGTTTTTTCCTATTTTATTACTTCTACATCTATCTTTAAAGTTTCTCCATTTATGTTTGTATCTGTATATCCTTCTTTTGATAAATCATAAATAATTTCTTTTGCTAATGTTTCATGTTTTATAAGCTCATCATTTTCTTTTATAAGTTCTTCTAACATACTATTTCCAGAAACATATAATTTAATATTATCTAATACTTCAAAGCCTTTATCTTTTCTCATATTTTGTACCTTTGATAATATTTCACGTATATATCCTTCTTTCTTTAACTCTGGTGTTATTTTAGTGTCTAATACTACACCCATTTCTCCTTCTCCGCCAAATGCAAATCCTTCTTTTCCATGCATTGTAATTAATAGATTTTCACTATCTAAGCCTATTTCAGTTCCATCAATTTCAATATACTCTACTTTTCCTGTTTTTACTTGTGTTGCTAATTGCATTTGATTTTTCTTTGCAATTTCTTCTTTAATTTTTGGAATTAGTTTTCCATATTCTTTTCCTAGAACTGGTAAATTAGGTTTAATTTCAAAATTTACATATTCTGCCATATCTGCACCAAATTCTATTTCTTTTACATTTAGTTCCTCTTTTACAATGTCTGCATAATATTCTGGTAAATTTGATATAGAAATTAGCATCTTAGAAAGTGGTTGCCTATTCTTTATATTAGCTGAGTTTCTTGCACTTCTTCCTAATTTTACAATCTTGTATGCTAAATCCATTTCTTCTTCTAGTTTAGTATCAATCATTTCTTCATTTACTTCTGGCCATAAGCACAAGTGAACACTCTCTGGTTTGCTATTATCTAACCCTACGACAAGATTTTGATAAATTTCGTCTGAGATAAATGGAACAAAAGGTGCAATGATCTTGCTTAATGTTGTCAAAACTTCATATAAAGTAACATATGCTCCGATTTTTTCATCATCAATTTCTTGTGACCAGAATCTTTCACGATTTCTACGCACATACCAATTTGATAATTCATCTGTAAAGTCTTCTATTTGTAATGCTGCTGCAGTTATGTTATATTCTTCTAATTTATTGTCTACTTCTTTCACTAATGTATTTAATTTAGATATAATCCATTTATCCATAATATTGGTTATTTCAAAATCTTGATATTTTAATGGATTGAATTTGTCAATTTCAGCATATAGTACATAGAATGAATATACATTCCATAATGTGCTTAAAAATCCTCTTCCGAGTTTCTTCTACATTTTCTAATGATAGTCTTGTTGGAAGCCAAGGTGCACTACAAGTATAGAAATGCCAACGCGTTGCATCTGCCCCTACTGTATCTAATAATAGAAACGGATCAACACCATTTCCTTTTGATTTTGACATTTTTTGTCCTTTTCCATCTAATACATGCCCTAATACAATACAGTTTTCAAATGGGCTTCTTCCAAATAATGCTGTTCCGATTGCTGTTAAAGTATAGAACCACCCTCTTGTTTGGTCTACTGCTTCTGAAATAAAGTTTGCTGGAAATTCACTATCAAATATCTCTTTGTTTTCAAATGGATAATGCCATTGTGCAAAAGGCATAGAGCCTGAGTCAAACCAACAGTCAATTACTTCTCTTGCTCTTTTCATTTGCTTACCACATTTTGGACATTTTAACTTAACTTCATCAATATATGGCTTGTGTAATTCAATATCCTCTGGTACATCAATTCCTTTTTCTTTTAATTCTTTAATGCTTCCTATACATTCTCTATGTCCACAGTTTTCGTCCTCACAAGTCCAAATTGGAAGTGGAGTTCCCCAATATCTGTCTCTTGAAATTCCCCAATCAATAACATTTTCTAAGAATTTTCCAAATCTTCCTGTTCTTATTGTATCTGGATACCAATTTACTTTGTTATTATTGTCTACTAATTCATCTCTTAGTTTGCTCATTGCAACAAACCAACTCTCTTTTGGATAGTATAAAAGCGGTGTGTCACATCTCCAGCAATGTGGATATGAGTGTAAGTGTTTCTCTTTACTAAATAATTTATTATTATCTTGTAACCATCTGCATATATCTTCACTACAATCTCTTACGAATTTTCCTGCCCATGGTGTAACTTCTTCTACAAATTTTCCTGATTTATCTACCAAATTTACAAAGGCTATTCCATTTTGTTTTGAAACTAAACTATCATCTTCACCATATGCTGGTGCAATATGAACTATTCCTGTACCATCTTCTAGATTAACATAGTCTCCGTGTATTACTATGAATGCTTTTCCATCTACATTTGCAAAAGGCATTAATTGTTCATATTCTGTTCCTAATAGTTTTTCTCCTTTAAAATTTTCTAAAATTTTATATTGTTTATCTTTTAAAACTTTTTCTACTAAATCTTTTGCTAAAATATATTTTTCATATTTTGGTTCTTCTGGTGTTCCTATATTTACTTCTACTTTACTATATTCATAAGATTTATTTATACACAAAGCTAAATTTGATGGCAAAGTCCAAGGTGTTGTAGTCCAAGCTAATATATATGTGTTTTCTTCATTTTTTACCTTGAATTTTGCAACACAAGTCATATCTTTTACATCTTTATATCCTTGTGCAACTTCATGTGAAGATAAAGCTGTTCCACATCTTGGGCAATATGGCATTACCTTGTGTCCTTCATATAATAAACCTTTTTCCCACATTTGTTTTAATGCCCACCAAACAGACTCAATATATTCATTATGATAAGTTACATATGGGTCATCCATATCTACCCAAAATCCTACTTTGTTTGTCATTTCTTCCCAAATAGAAACATATTGGAATACACTGTCTTTACATTCTTTTACAAATTTTTCAACACCATATTCTTCAATCTGTTCTTTTCCTGAAATTCCTAATTTTTTTTCAATTTCTAATTCTACAGGAAGTCCATGCGTATCCCATCCAGCTTTTCTAATAACTTTATATCCTTTCATTACTTTGTATCTTGGGATAATATCCTTCATAACTCTTGTTTCAATATGTCCAACATGTGGTTTTCCATTTGCAGTTGGTGGTCCATCATAAAATGTAAAATGCCTTTTTCCTTCATTCATAGCAAAATTTTTTCTTATTATGTTTCTTTCTTTCCACATTTGAGCTACTTCTTTTTCCATTCCTGCAAAACCATTTTTCAATTCTACTTTTTTGTACATATATACATTCCCCCTTATTAAAAAACAAATAAAGCCATTACATCCTATATTTTAGGACGAAATGGCTTGAAATTCCGCGGTACCACCTAATTTAGTAATTTTTTAAATTACTCTCTTATTTATCTTTAACGCAGATTTACGTCTAAACTTATTAGGATAAAATCTTTTCAGTATAGAAACATAAGGTGATAACAAATTATTTTTACTTACCAAATTCTCAGCAAACTTTGGCTCTCTGTTAGATATTATATAATTTGTGTTGTCCTTATTATGTTTTTATATTTATATATTATATCACGTTTTTTTTATTTTGCAACATATTTTTGATATTTTTTGTAAATAATAAGTTAAAATTGCAAGTTAAGGAGTTTTTATGAATCAGATTTTAGCAAATGTAAAAATTGAACTAGAAAAAGAAAAGAAATATCATTTTAAATATTTCTTTATTTTTTCTATTAGTATTCTAGCTTTACTTTTTGCCTTTTTTATATTTACATTATACCGTTCTGGTTTGGATAATAAATTGAGTAAACAATTACAATATAATTATGAAACAATGCAATTGTATGCATCTAGTAATTCTAATCCTTATACAAATTTAGAAAACAGTAATTATTACACTAGAAAATTTATTATTGGTAAAATTGAAATTCCATCACTAGAAATTTCTTATCCTATTTTTTCTATGTTAGATGATGAAACTTTGAAAATATCACCTTGCATTTTTTACGGAAAAATGCCACCTGAAAATGGAAATTTATGTATTGCTGGTCATAATTATAATAACTCAGAATTTTTTAGTTCTATTGAACAATTAAAAAAAGGAGATACAATCAATATTTATGATATAAATAATCATAAATATTCTTATTCTGTTTTTAACAATTATGAAGTAAAAACAGATGATTTATCTCCTATATATTCTATTTACTTTAAACATGAGTTAACTCTAGTTACTTGTAATAATTTTAATAATCAGCGTATTATTATTAAAGCATCATATTAAACATTTTTCCAGAACCATTCCAAACTATCATCAATAGTTTTCTTTCCTTTTTCTTTTGCTTCTATATCATCTACCCATAAATATCCAAAAAATGATATTCCAACAAAAATAAAGTCTACTGCTAAGCAAGTTGATAAAGTTCCTATTAAATTTCTAAATTCTTCTTGTAATGTGAATAATTGAGCACCATGTACTATTAATAGAATTAATGACGCAAATAAAGGTATTGCTGCTATATAACTTTTCTTTAGTTCCTGTGATAGGAAAAGTAATAAAATAATTGCAGTTAGAAGTAAAACAAGTGTTAATGGATTTGCTATATTAAAAACATACATAATAATGTTTCCCCTTTCTCTTTTGTTACAAATATATAATAGCACTTATTAGCTAAACATTCAAGTGTTTATTTTTTACATTTTGATTACAGTTTTGTTTCAGTATTGTTACGTCTATTGTAATTTTCTTTCGATCAGCTTAGCAATTTCTCCGTGCTTTTTCTGTGATATATTCTTGATTTTCTCCTTCTATCATAACTCTTACAAGTGGTTCTGTGCCAGATGGTCTAATTAAAACTCTACCATTTCCTGCAAATTCTTCTTCCAATTTATTGATTGCTTCTTTTATTTCTTCGTCTTTTTCATAATCATATTTTTTATCTGTTGATACTTTTGCATTTACTAGTACTTGTGGATATAAAGTTACAATCTTTGCTACTTCTGATGCAGGCTTATTGGCTTCTAAAATAGCTTGAATTAGCATTATTGATGTTAATATTCCATCTCCTGTTGGATTATAGTCTAATAAAATAATATGACCTGATTGTTCTCCACCCAGGCTATGTCCTCCTTTTTGCATTTCTTCTAATACATATCTATCTCCAACTTTTGTTTGCAATAAATTTAATCCATTTTCTTTTGCAAATTTATGTAATCCAAGATTACTCATAACTGTAGCAACAATTGTATCATTAGCAAGTTTGCCTTGTTTTTTTAGATATTGAGAAATGATAGCCATTATTTTATCTCCATCAATTTCTTCACCATTTTCGTCAACAGCTAAGCATCTATCTCCATCTCCATCATAGGCAAATCCCATACTTAATCTATTTTCAATAACATATTTTTTTAACATTTCCAAATGTGTTGAGCCACAATTTTCATTTATATTGATCCCTGTTGGTGCATTATTGATAATTTGATATTGAATTCCTAATGCTGTAAATACTTTTTCTGCTACTTTATATGTAGCACCATTTGCTGTATCTAATCCAATAACAAAATCTATTCTATTAAGTGATTCTATTTTATTATCAAAGTTTTTTCTAAAGAAATAAACATACTCATCTAATAAATCTTCTCTATACTCTGACACTCCTATCTTGTCATTTACAGCTATTAATTCTTGCATTTTGTCAGATTCCATAACTTCTTCAATTTCTTCCTCTAAACTATCTGGAATTTTAGTTCCTTTATTACTAAAAAATTTTATACCATTAAAGTCATATGTATTATGTGATGCAGAAATTACTACACTAGCATCTGCTTTTAATTTTCTCGTTAAATATGCAACAGCTGGAGTTGGTATAACTCCTAATAGTTTTACATTTGCTCCATAACTTAAAAAACCAGCTACCATAGCGCTTTCAATTAATGTTCCTGAAAGTCTTGTATCTCTTCCTATTAAAATTGTTGGTATATGATTTGTATGTTTTGAAAATACATAACCAGCTGCTTTTGCAACTTTATATACTAGTTCTGGTGTCAATTCTGTATTTGCAATTCTTCTTATACCATCTGTTCCAAAATATTTTCTCATAATTAACCTCATTTCTTTCAATTTGATGCCCATTTAATCATCTTAATGTCATTATATTTTTTCAATACTTCTCTATATTTTTGATATTCTTCTTCCCATAATTCTGATGGTACTTTATCAAATGCATTAAATATTTTTTCAGCTTCAGCCAAATAAATTACTTGCTCTTGTGGTGACATATTTTGATATTGTTTAGCAAATCTATATAATTTATCTAACATCTGGTTAGCATCAATAAAGCCCCAGAAATCTTTTACCTTCATTCCTGCTAATTTGATTTGCATTACAGCAAAAGCTACTAATGCAAAAACTATAAAACTTAATAAATATATCATCAGTAAAATTGCTGACATTTTTTACACCTCTTATATCAGTTTTTTTGCCATTTTTCATATTCTTCTTTTATTTTATTGGCTACTTCAGTTGGTGTTAAGTTGGTTGTATCAATTACAAAATCGTAATTTGACATGTCATCTTTTCTTACGTGGTACACTTGCCAATATCGTTCATTTTCTAAGTTGTATCTTTCTATCATATCTGCCTTCTGCTCTTCAATAGTTGTAAAGTTTTCTGTTCCTTTACGTTCTAAATCTTCAAATGCTCTTTTGGCTGCAACATCAATATCTACTTTTAAATAAACTTTAAAAGATTCTGGGACAGCATACCATCCTAGTCTTGCATCGATAATAAAATTATCATTCACTTTGGCATATTCTGCTGCACTTTTTTCAATTTGTATATCAATTTCTGGATGTTTTGCTATATATTTATTGAAACTTGTTATATCTAGTCCCATTTCTTTTGCCAATTTTCTAGCATATTCTCCATTACGATAAATTCCATATCCTAAGTCTTGCATTAATATTTTTGAAACTGTGCCTTTTCCCGCTGCTAAATCACCTGCTAGCGAAATAATATTTTTTTTCATTTTTGTTTCATTCCTTTTCTGAATCATTTTGTTTTTCTTCATCTTCTCTTATTATTGTTACTTTTCCTTCTGCTATTTCATCTGCTGCTAATGTTACATTTGATTCTTCTTTTTTATCTGTTAAAGGTTGTGCACCTTCTGATAATTGTCTTGCTCTTTTTGATGTTGCAATTACTAATTCATAACGATTTTCTGATTTTTTCAATAAATCATTTACTGTTGGTTTTACCATCATTTTTAATTACCTACCTTTTTATTTACTTTTCTTCTTTTTCCTCATCTATCATATTTGTTATTCCTGCAATGTCTTTATCTACCCTTCCAGCAACTGTTTCAGGTTGAACAGCTGAAAGTATTATATGTCCTGAATCCATAATTAAAACTGCTCTCGTTCTTCTACCATATGTGGCATCAACTGCTGTTTTATTATCTTTTGCTTCTTGCACCATTCTTTTTATTGGTGCTGATTCTGGACTAACAATAGCAACTATTCTTTCTGCAGAAACAATATTTCCAAATCCAATATTTACTAATTGCATATTCTTTCCTCCTATTCTATATTTTGTATTTGCTCTCTAATGTTCTCTAATTCTGTTTTGATGTCAACAACATTGTTAATAATCTCTAGTTTATTTGCTTTTGAACCTATTGTATTTGTTTCTCTATTCATTTCTTGAATTATAAAGTCTAATTTTTTTCCAATTGCTGTTTTATTATCATTATTGATAAATTTTTTAAATTGAGCCATATGACTTTTTAGTCTTGTTAATTCTTCTTCAATTGAACATTTATCAGCAAAGATAACTACTTCTTGTGCAATCCTATTTTTATCAACTTCTTCTGTTTTTAATATATCTTGTATTCTCTTTTCTAATTTTACTACATATTCTTCAATAAGTCCAGTAGAAATTGAAGATATTTCCTCTACTTTTTCTTGTATACTATCTATTCTAGTAATTAGGTCTTCTGCTATTTTATTTCCTTCAAAAGTTCTCATTTCTATTAGCTTTTCTAGTGCTTCATTTGTTACTTGTAAAATATCTTCTTTTATTGTTTCATCATCTTGTTTTGATGTAATATTTAAAACATCTGGTAATTTTGCAATATCTATAACATTAATTTCCTGTGATAAGTTGTTTTCTTTTGCAAGGTCTTGTAATTGTTTAATATATAATTGAGCAATTTCTTTGTTTATAGTAATTTCTTCGTCTTGTGCTATATGATCATAAAATGTAATATAGACTTCTATTTTTCCTCTATTAATTTTTGAAGAAATTACTTTTTTTATTTCTTCTTCTAAATAAGTAAACTGTTTTGGCATTTTTATTGAAATATCTAAATATCTATGATTTACACTTTTTATTTCTATTTGATATTCTCTTTCATTTTTTATTAAATGGCTTTTGCCAAAACCTGTCATACTCTTAATCATATTATTCTCCTTTTTCTACTTTCTTAGCCTTATTTTTATTTGTAGTTGTTGCTTTTTTTGTTTGTGCCTTTTTAGCATCTGAATTTTTCTTTGTTACATTAGTAGATTTTTTTGTTTTAGTTTCTTTTGGTTCTAACTCTTTTTTGTTTACTTTTTCCTTACTAGTTGTTGAAGATTTTTTATTAGTTGATTTTGAACTCGAGCTTTTCTTCGTTGTTGTTTTTTTGTCTGTTGTTTTTGTTGTTTTCTTTTTCGTCTGTTTATTTTTTGTTTTTTCCTCTTCAGTTATTTTTTCATTTACATCATTATTTTTCGCTTTTTTGCTTGCTTCTTTTTTTATTGGTTCTTCTTTTTGTACTATTTCTTTTACATCACTTAAATTATTTAATAGTTGTTTCCTTCCTTTTGTATATATGATTATAGCTTTTAATGTGCAATAACTAGCAAAAATATATGCACTTGCTCCTAAATATATTGAAAAATCAAATCCATATTTTTTTACAATATATTGAATAGATAAAGAATGAATTGATAATGCAAAACACTCAATTGCTGTTACTACTCTTGCTCCTTTTTCTTGGTTATATGCTTTTTCTGTAAAGAAAATACCTGCTAGCATAAAAATCCCTGCAAAAATCTGAATATCTTTTTCTAATCTTTCCATTATCATTCCTGCTTTTGCTAATATAAGTAAATTAAAATATATCATTGTAACAATTGCAAATAAAATGTTATAGAAAATTTCATTTGTTGCTTCTTGTGGTATTTTATTACTATTTTTTTGTTTTTTGTCTTTGTAATTCAAATTTATCATTTGTTTTTCTGTTTCTTCTTTTTCTACTGTTTGCACTTACAATTCCTCCTACTTTTCAAATTCATATATAATATTACTTAATACATTTAATGCTACTGTTTCTGTTCTTAAAATCCTACTTCCTAATGTAATAACTTTTGCACCATTATTTTTTAGTTGCTCTACTTCTTTATGTTCTAAGCCTCCTTCTGGACCTATAACAATTCCGATTTTTACTTTCGTTTTTTGCTTTTTTAATGTTTGTAATTCTGTTTTTAGTATATTATTTTTTTCTTCTTCATATGCAACTAATATGATATCATATTCTGGTATAATATTACATATGTCTGATATTTTTATACAGTTTTCAATTTTAGGTATTTTACTTCTACCACATTGCTTACTTGCTACTTCTGCAATTGTTTGCCATCTGGCAATTTTTTTATCCTGATTTTTTAATTGCACAACACATCTTGCCATTTCTACTGGATATATGTTATATGCACCTAACTCTACTGATTTTTGAATAACTAATTCCATTTTATCGCTTTTTGGTAATCCTTGAAATATACTAACTTTAATGTTAGGTTCTGTATTATTTTGTTCATATTTTATAATTTCACATATGATTTTTTCTTCTGATATATTTTTTATTTCTGCTATACAATCCTTTTGGTTGTCATTGATGCATATAGATAATGTATCTCCTAATTTCATACGCAATACATTTTTTATATGATTGATGTCTTTTCCTTGTATTGTTATTGTTTCATTATTTACTTGCTCGTTATTGACAAAAAATTTGGGCATAGCTTTCTCCTTTTAAAAGTATGGATTGATTATATCATTATTTTATATTTTTTTCAAGTATTTTTGCTTTTGTTAAGCAAACAAAAAAAGGAGACATTTTTTGTCTCCCTTTTTTAATAATTTTCTGCTTTTATTTCAAAATATGCTTTTGGATGTGAACATACTGGACAAATTTCTGGTGCTGATTTTCCAATTACAATATGTCCGCAGTTTCTACATTTCCAAATTCTATCTCCATCTTTACTAAATACTAATCCATTTTCTACGTTTTCAATTAGTTTTTTGTATCTTTCTTCATGCTCTTTTTCAATTTTTGCAACTTCTGAGAATAAAAATGCTATATGGTCAAATCCCTCTTCTTTTGCTTCTTTTGCCATTCTATCATACATATCTGTCCATTCATAGTTTTCTCCATCTGCTGCTGCTTGTAAGTTTTCTAATGTTGATTTTATTTCTCCACCTTGCAATAATTTAAACCACATTTTTGCATGTTCTTTTTCATTGTCTGCTGTTTCTTGGAATATAGCAGCAATTTGTTCATATCCTTCTTTTTTTGCTTTACTTGCAAAATATGTGTATTTATTTCTTGCTTGTGATTCTCCTGCAAATGCCTCCATTAAATTTTTTTCTGTTTTTGAACCTTTTAATTCCATTTATATATTCCTCCTTTTTATAAATTTTGTACTCAAAATTCTCTTTTATTTTATATGACAGAGCTTAAAAAGTCAAGAAAATTTAATAAAGTTATAGACATTTTTTAAAATTTATGCTAATATAAGATATGTTCAATATTTAATTGCCGGTGTGCTGGAATTGGTAGACGGGGCAGACTCAAAATCTGTTGTCAGCAATGGCGTGTGGGTTCGAGTCCCACCACCGGCACCAACGACGTATCTGTTCGAACTTTTTTTAGGTTTGGATAGAAAATAAAAATATCATTCTAAAAAAGGATGGTATTTTTTTTACAAGGATATCAGATAAAAGAGGTAAAGAAAAAATGGTACTAAAAAACGCAATAAAACATTTTAAATAAAT
>CANQWU010000013.1 GCA_947627605.1 uncultured Clostridia bacterium | reverse complement strand
GTCAGCTGACAGGAATAGTACAGTAAAATTCAGGGCTGTCGACGCTCTTGGAAATGCTTGCGAGTGGTCGTCTGGATATAATTTGAAGATTGATAAAACTCCACCTTCAGTGACCCGGAATAACGTGTAAAACCGCAGACGGTAATAATTATGTATTGGGATCATGGACTAATCAAAATGTAATTCAGACCACAAATGCTACTGATGGTAATGGTTCTGGAGTGTCTTCTATACAACTGACATTGAACCGGGGGGCAGACCGTTCAGGGTTGGGCGGCTGTAGGTACTCATACCAATACTTGTAATTTTGCTGTTCAGGTTAGAGCTGTGGATGCTGTGGGCAACATAGGTGGCTGGTCTGCGGTTCAGACTATTCGTATTGACAAGGTTGCTCCGGATTTAACATCAGTTGTATTAAATACTTGGAATAAAAACACATATAAAGTTAAGATTACCGCAACGTATGCGGACACTGGGGGATCGGGAATGAATTTAGACGCTAGTGAGTTTATAGCTATATCAATATTTGATTCTAATAAAGAACGTCTTGCGAAGGGTTGCACAACTTCTGATATGAACGCAACACGTGTGGTTGCTGAACACACGTTTGCTAAGAAGAATTTTGAGGCCACTAAATGGGTGTCGCCATGGATACGATTACATGATAATGCTGGTAACTCAAATGCCATCTCTGGTGTAAATTCGTGGTCCTTGAATGTGTTGGCATAGAGGTGCTAAGGCTTTTGAGAATATTGAGAAATTTATGCAAACTTTAAATTTCTTATGATAATTTTAGAATTTTAGTGTAAGTAAAGTTAGCGTTCAACGAGATAGCATATTGACAACATGTAAAAATTTTTTAGCAAAAAACAAACCTAGTCAAAAGCTGAATACTCAGTTATGGCTAGGTTGTTCGTCTATTTTTTATTCTTCATATTGTAATCGCTCAATAAAGTTGTAAATGTTAAAATAAAAGTAAGCGCTCAATGAGATAGCGTATGTACAAGAAGTCCTCTGACGTATATACTAATAACGAAGGAGGATTTCATATATGAATGAATATAGTGAAGAAGAAAAAATAAAATATTGTAGAGGATTTAAAAAATGTACATTGCCACTAACAGATTATGCTTCAAAAATGAAAATACCAGCAGGAGAATTAAAGCAATGGTTAAAAGAATATAAAGAACCACCAGCATTTGGTGTAATAAATTTATCAGAGGTATTTGAAGAAAGCATTGTAAAAAATCAAAAAGCAAAATGTCAGTTTTTTACAGATACAATAAAAATAGAAATATTAGAAAACTATGATAAAGATACATTAAATAAATTATTGGATTTAATGGTGGTGCTAACAAAATGTTAAATAAGTTAATAGAAAATATTCCTAAAATATATTTAGTATATGGATCAACAGATTTTAGAAAACAGATTCCCTCATTAATGAACATGGTAAAAACACAGTATAAAATGAATCCATATGAAAAAGTTGCCTTTTTGTTCTGCAACAAAAAAAGAACTAGTATAAAACTCTTATGCTATGATAAAAACGGCTTCATATTAGCACAAAAAACATTACTAGATGTAAGCAAATATAAATTTCAGTGGCCAAAAAATGAAAAAGAATTGGGACAAATAACACATGAACAACTTAGATGGCTGTTGTCAGGTTTGCAAGTATGCCCTAAATCGTATTTTCAAGACATAGAAATGAAAAATGATAAAATTGCAATTTAAACTTTTAAAATTCCAATTTAAGCATAATAAAAAAATATATAAATATCATAAAAATATTGATTTTTCAATGCTTTTGCGATATAATTACATCATGGAAAGTAAGAAAAAAGAAGTCTCAGAAATGAGCTATGAAGAATTAATAAGTGAGAATAAAAATTTGCAATTTCAAAAAAATGAACTACAAATAAAATACGATAATGCAATATTAGAATTAAATGCTTTAAAAAGAATTGTATTTGGTAGTAAACGCGAAAAAACACCTGTAACAGAGAGCATTGATATAGATCAATGTTCACTTTTTGATGATGAAAAAGATATAGAAGAAAACGTTCAACAGCAAACAGCAGAGCAACTAGAAGAAATGACTGTGTATAGAAAGAAAAATTCAAAGAAAAGAGTTGCAGGATTGAAAAAAAGCACAATGAAAGATGTAGTGGTAAAAAGGCAAGAATATGTGCTAAACGCAGATGAGAAATGTCCTGAATGTAATTGTGATTTTAAACTAGTAGGAAAAAAAGTAGTAAGAACACAAATAGATTTTACTCCAGCAACTTTCAACATAACAGAAATTGTTCAAAATATATATAAATGTACAAATTGTGGAACAGAAGAAAGTGAAAAAGAAACACCTACTTTTGCAAAAGCAGAAATACCAAGACCATTGTTACAGCATTCATTTGCATCACCTTCCCTTGCATCAGAAGTATTTTATCAAAAATACTATTTAGGAGTACCATTTTATCGACAAGAAAAGATGTGGGATGATAAAGGATTAGTTCTTCCAAGAAATATGATGACCAATTGGGCAATAAAAATAAATGAATATTACTTGGAATCACTTTGGAAACTTATGTTACATGAAATAAAAGCAGAATGTGAATTATGTCATATGGATGAAACAGGTATCCAAGTGAATAAAGAACATGGAAGAAAACCTAGTTCAAATTCATATATGTGGTTTTTACGTTCAGGGAAAGGTGAAAAAGCGGAAGGAGTGGTGTTTAATTACTTACCAAGTAGAAGTGCAGCAAAAGCAAAAGAAATTCTTCATGGGTATACAGGTATTCTTGTAACAGATGGATATGCTGGGTATAATGAAATACCAAATGTCACGCATGCAGAATGTTGGTCTCATGCAAGACGCTACTTTTATGAGAGTGTTCCACTTCTCGGTAATAAAGAAATGGACACTTCTAGCGTAGGCTTTACTCGGAATTGAATATTGTGATAAGCTATTTAAAATTGAAGAAAAAATAGCTAAATTTAGCGTGGAAGAAAAACAAAAGAAACGTCAAGAACTATCCAAACCAATTATAGAAGAATTTTTTGAATGGGTCAATACTACTTTAACAGAAAAAATAATTGTAAATAATAAGCTAAAAAAAGCTTTGGTGTATGCACAAAATCAGAAAAAAGAATTATCTGAATTTTTAAATGATGGAAGAATTCCACTTAGTAATAATATAGCAGAAAGAGCTATTAGACCATTTGCAATACATCGTAAAAATTGGCTTTTTGCAGATACACAAGAAGGAGCAAAAGCTAATGCTACTTTCTATTCTTTAATAGAAAGTGCAAAAATAAATAATTTGAATATCTATAAATATATGTACTATCTCCTAGAAAATTTGCCACAAGAAGAGTTCTTAAATGAAAATACTTTAAAGAAATATCTGCCATGGTCAAAAGAACTACCAGAAGATATTAAAAATTATAACGGAGAATATGAAGAATTAAAAATAGACGGACAACCTAGCCATAACTGAGTATTCAGTTTTTGACTAGGTTTGTTTTTTGTATAAAATTTTTACATGTTGTCAATACGCTATCTCATTGAGCGCTAACTTATCAACTGATGGTAATAATTACCAGTTTGATATAAAAATAGAAGCATGTCAAAATTAAAATTTCAACATGCTTGATAATTGTACCTTGACAATTAAATATGTCATAAGATAATATATATTTATCTTAAAAAATTTAATTTGTCAATTCAATTATTAAATTTTTTAAAATTTTATCATAAGAAGTTTAAAGTTTACACAAACTTTCCGATACTCTCTTATTATACAATTTACATAATCTATTACTTTTAAATTTTTATCTAATTTTTTTATAATTTTCTTCATTATTTTTTTACCCTCCAAATTTATTAATATTTTATCACAATATTAACAAATTTGGAAGGTTTTATATCAAGCTATTTGCGGAAGAACCAATTTGATATTGACTTTTACATTACGTCATTTTATCGATTGATTACATACAATTTACCATTAGTTTGGATAAAGACACTGTTCTGAGCAAACAAAATTCAAATATACGAATTCGAAACGTAACGTCAATTGGACGTCCACGTCTCCGCGCCGCTTTTCGGCATATAGGAGAAGCGGAACCACCGAGGTATCCGAGTTACCCACAGCATCCACCAAACCCTCAACACGGTAACAAAGGTAAATACTTGCATTCGCCGAAAGCCCCTTTTTCGACCTATAATAGCTAGGTGCCCTAACATCCCAACGTAAAGTCGATCCCCCCGGTTCACCGACTTTTTGACTGGCTGCAGTATCTTTCGCAGCGCCATTGGCCGTCGCTCCAACGCCTTCATATCCAATGACCTTCATACTGCTATCCAAACCAGCCCCGGTATCTCTAGCATTCCATTTAACAACACCATAGCCATAATTACCCCCTGAACTAAATTTAATAGTAGAAGTAGGCTCCCATGCATCAATCCTAAGACTATTCCAACTTGTTTGAAAGACATTCCCCGCCATGTCATAGAACGTAAAAGTCATTGTCAACGTAACCAGCTTATTCTTTTCTTTACAATTGGTTCTTACCAGTATAGGTGTTACAATGTTGTGAGCACCATCCTTAAGACCATCATTAACAAATCCAGCGAAGGCATAGTCAGATTCTACTATATTCAAAGTAGATGCACTTATATTTATACCAGATAAGGCGTCATCAACACGTAAACTATCGAAATAGTAATCTCCAGTAGGTGCTAAGTAAGGCGCACTATACTTACCAGTCGATTTCTCAGTGTTGATTGTAAAATTTTCCATACCCACACTCGGAGGAACTCTATCCAGAAGTACAAATCCTTCAGCGTATATAATAGAAACATTTCCCAATTTATCTACCGCTCTCAAATTCACCGAACCATAAGCACCATCTTTCAAGTCCAAAACAACTTTCTCTTCGGTATTAAGTAACGAATAGGATTCACCGCCACACTCCAAAGTCACTTCACTAAGACCGACGGGGATCAGCAGCGTAAAAAGAGCGTACTTGAAGCAAGCTATTCGACCAAGTATTAAAAGTATAAAGAGATAAATCTGACGTTTTTTCCAATACAAAATCTAAACCAGTAGGTCCTTCCTTATCTATATTTTGTATTACTATTGATGCCTCACTAGATTGTCCTTGCCCACTTGCATCATATTGGCGTGCACAGACTTTTGTTCCAGCAGTGTCAACATATACTGTATGAGGGTTATTAGTTGTTTTTGTCCAATCTCCACTACCAACTTTATACTCCCACGTTAATCCAGTATACGCACCTGTCTTATCAGTATAATTTATCTTCACTTCAACTTTAGTATTTACCCATGTTGTCTGATCTGCTGTAATTGTTGGCTTAGTGATGTTTGCAGTTGCAAGCGACTTGGTAGTTGACACCGTATAACCATTTCCACAAACATCCTTTACTTGTGTTCTAATTAATCTTTTATTAATGTTAATTCCTAAATATATGTTAACATTGCAATTTGTACTATTTGGTCCTATTGGATAAATAGGAAATATGAATTTCAAAAACACTTATAAAAGCGAGAGATAGAAGAATGATGAATAAGTGTAAATTAAAAAATAAATAAAATATGGAAGAAAAATATAAGGAATTTTTATAATAAAAAGTTCAAAAACAGAATTAACATAAAATACTTTTGAAACTAAAAAGTAAAAATGAAAACAAAAACTTAAATTTATCATTTTATTATTTCAAATTAAAAAAATATATGTTATACTATAAACAATTAAAAGGTTAGAAAGTATATATAAATAGTATAAACAAGAAGAGGTAGAAAATATGCGTATACTAGGAATAGATCCAGGATTTGCTATAACAGGATATAGCATAATAGACTATATAGGCAATAAATTTAAATTAATTGAATCAGGTGCAATTTTAACGGAAGCAAAAATATCATTTCCGTTGAGACTAGAAAAAATATATACTGATTTGACAGAAATTATTTTAAATTATAAACCAGACGCAATGTCTATAGAAGAATTATTTTTTAACAACAATGCAAAAACTGCAATAAATGTAGCACAGGCAAGAGGAGTAATTTTAATGACAGCAAGAATCCAAAAATTAGATGTGTTTGAATATACACCGTTGCAAGTAAAACAAGCAGTAACAGGATATGGCAGGGCAGATAAAATTCAAGTACAAAGAATGGTAAAAATGATATTAAATGAAGAAAAATTACCAAAATTGGATGATATAACTGACAGTATGGCAATAGGAATATGTCATGCACATTCAGCAAAATTTGCTACTAAATTGTAAAAAAGGATGAAATAAATATGTTCAAAATAGAAGAATTAGAAAAGCAATTACAAAATAAAAAGATAGGAAGTATATATCTTTTATATGGAGAAGAACAATACTTATTAGAGCAATGCATAAAAAAAATACGAGGAATATTTGGAGAATGTATAAAAGGAATAAATTACATTCAAATAGATGAAAATAATGTATCAGAGATTATATCTGATATGGAAACACCAAGCTTTGGATATGAAAAAAAATTAATTATTGCAAAAAATACAGGATTGTTTGCAAAAGAAGGAAGAAAAAAATCAGAAGGAATTGTAAAGCTAAAAAATATGGTAAATAACTATATAAATGAAAATATAGATAATATTAACCAAAGTGTTGTATTGATATTTGTAGAACAAGATATTGAAAAATCAGAACTATATAAAACAATAGATAAACTAGGAATTACTTGCCAATTTGATTATCAAAAACCAATGCAGTTAATTACAAGACTAAAAGCAATTTGTAATCAATATAATGTAAAAGTAGAAAATTATGTATTACAATACTTTATAGAAGCTTGCGGTACAAATATGCAAGAACTAATAAATGAAATTCGTAAACTTATTGAATATGCAGGTGATGGTGGAACAATAAAAAAAGAAGATGTTGATATATTGTGTATTAAAAAATTAGAAAGTGTAATTTTTGACTTAACAGATAATTTAGGAAGAAAAAATATTTCAAAAGCATTAGAAGTTTTGAAAAATTTAATATATGCAAAAGAGCCAATTCAAAAAATTTTAATAACATTATATAATCACTTCAAAAAACTATATTTAACAACAGTTGCAATTATATTAAATAAAGATATATCAGAAAGTCTAAATTTAAAGCCGAATCAAACATTTTTAGTAAACAAATATAAAACACAAGCTGGATATTTTAAAGGAAAAGAATTAAGAAATATTATGCAGGATTTATGTGATTTAGATTATAAATACAAAAATGGATTGATTGATTTGCAAATAGGACTAGAAACAATATTGTGCAAATATTGTGGATAATAAATATGTATAAATAAACCAAATATTGATAAAAATAACAATATCAATAGGAGGTTTTTTTATGTTCAAAAATAAAAAAAATATAAAAGTAATAATAATAATTTTTTCAATTATTATATTATCAATGGTAAGCATATATTCAGTACAAGCATTATCTAAATATGGCTCAAGAGGAAATGAAGTAACTCAAATTCAAAGTAAATTAAAAAGATGGGGATACTATAATGGGAGTGTAGACGGTATTTATGGTAGCCAAACACAAGCAGCGGTAAAATATTTTCAACGAAAAAATGGATTAACTGTAGACGGAATAGCAGGACCAGCAACTTTAAAGGCGATGGGGATTATGTCATCAAGTGGCAATTCATCAAGTGGAAGTACATCTAGTAATTCAAGTAATGTTAATTTATTATCAAGACTTGTATATGCAGAATCAAGAGGAGAACCATATACTGGGCAAGTAGCAGTAGCATCAGTAGTATTAAATAGAGTAAAAAGTAGCTCATTTCCAAATACAATATCTGGAGTTATATATCAATCAGGAGCATTTGATGCAGTATCAGATGGACAAATAAATTTAAGCCCAAATGATACAGCAAAAAAAGCAGCACAAGACGCTATAAATGGTTGGGACCCAAGCTATGGTGCGATTTACTATTTTAACCCAGCAACAGCTACTAATAAGTGGATATGGTCAAGACCAATGACTGTAACAATAGGGAAGCATAGATTTTGCAAATAAGCAATTGAAATAAAAAACAAAGTTTGATATAATGTGCCTAAAGATAAAGAAGGAGGTATACTATGTCAAACTTTGTTCATTTACATATACATAGCGAATATAGCCTATTAGATGGCGCAAATAGAATAAAGGACTTACCAGTAAGAGCAAAAGAATTAGGAATGGATGCAATTGCCCTAACAGATCATGGAGTTATGTATGGTGCAATTGACTTTTATAAAGCTTGCAAAAAAGAAGGAATAAAACCAATAATAGGGTGTGAAGTATATGTAGCAATGCGTTCAAGATTTGACAAGGAGCCTAATATAGATAATAAATATTATCATTTAATATTACTTGCAAAAAATAATGAAGGGTATAAAAACCTTAGTAAATTAGTATCTCTTGGATTTTTAGATGGATATTACTATAAACCAAGAATAGATAAAGAAATTTTAGAAAAATATCATGAAGGATTGATTTGCTTAAGTGCTTGTTTAGCAGGAGAAATAAATCAAAAGCTTTTAAACGGAAAGGAAAAAGAAGCTGAAGAAGCAGCTTTATGGCATAAAAATCTTTTTGGAGAAGATTATTATATAGAAATACAAAACAATGGAATTCAAGAGCAAGTACTAGCAAACCAAAAACTAATAAAGCTTGCACGAAAATTAGATATTCCACTTGTTGCAACAAACGATGCACATTATTTGAAGAAAGAAGATGCATATAACCACGAAGTATTATTATGTATTCAAACAGGAAAAAGAATGAGTGATCCTGACAGAATGAGATTTGATACAGACGAACTATATGTAAAATCTCCTGAAGAAATGATAGAGTATTTTTCAAGTTTTCCAGATGCAATAGAAAACACAGTAAAAATTGCTGAAAAATGCAATGTGGAATTTGAATTTGGACATACGATATTGCCCAATTATGATGTACCACCAGAATTTGAGACACATTATGATTATCTAAAAAAATTATGTGACGATGGATTAAAAGAAAGATATAAAGAAATTACAAAAGAAATTCAGGAAAGAGCAGATTACGAATTATCAGTAATAAAAAAGATGGGATATGTCGATTATTACCTTATAGTATGGGACTTTATTCATTATGCAAAATCACAAGGAATACCAGTAGGACCAGGACGTGGTTCAGGAGCAGGTTCTATATTAGCATATAGTATTGGGATTACAGATATAGACCCAATTAAATATGGATTAATATTTGAAAGATTTTTAAATCCAGAAAGAATTAGTATGCCGGATTTTGATGTAGACTTTTGTTATGAAAGAAGAGAAGAGGTTATTGATTATGTTTCAAGAAAATATGGGCATGATCATGTTTCACAGATTATAACATTTGGTACGATGTCAGCAAGAATGGTAATTAGAGATGTGGCAAGAGTATTAGATGTACCATATGCAGAAGCAGACAGTTTAGCAAAAATGATACCAAATGAATTGCATATCACTATAAAAAAAGCTTTAGAACAAAATCGAGAGTTAAAAGAAAAATATGAAAATGAAGTAGATATTAAAAATTTATTAGACATTGCTATGGGCTTAGAAGGAATGCCAAGACAAGCATCAACACATGCCTGTGGAATAGTTATTACAAAAGAGCCAGTAGATACCTATGTTCCTCTTTATGTAAGAGATAATCAAATATCAACACAATATATAATGACAACATTGGAAGAATTAGGATTATTAAAAATGGACTTTTTAGGACTTAGAACATTAACTGTTATACAAGATACAATAAATTTAGTAAAACAAACAAAAGGAATAGATGTAGAATTTGATAAAGAAATGGCAGATCCAAAAGTATATAAACTATGGCAAGAAGGAAATTCTTCAGGTATTTTCCAATTTGAAAGCCAAGGAATGACAAACTTTATGAAAGAATTAAAACCAGACTGTTTGGAAGACTTAATTGCAGGTGTATCTTTATATAGACCTGGACCAATGGATCAAATACCAAGATATGTAAAAGGAAAACAAAATCCAGGACATAATGAATATACACATCCAAGTTTAGAGCCAATTTTAAATGTTACATATGGTTGTATGGTATATCAAGAACAAGTTATGCAAATAGTTAGAGAATTAGCAGGATATTCTCTAGGGCGAGCAGACTTAGTTAGACGTGCTATGGGAAAGAAAAAACTAGATGTTATGGCAAAAGAAAGAGAAATTTTTATACATGGACAAGTAGATGAAGATGGAAAAATAATAATTCCAGGCTGTGTTAGAAATGGCATAGATGAAGTATCTGCAAATAAAATATTTGATGAAATGGCTGAATTTGCAAAATATGCTTTTAATAAATCACATGCAGCTTGTTATGCAGTAGTAGCATATAGAACAGCATATTTAAAAGCATATTATCCAGCAGAATTTATGGCAGCAACATTAAATAGCTTTTTAGGAAACTTAGATAAAATTCCTGAATATATTGACGAATGTAAGAGACTAGGAATAGAAATTTTAAAACCAGAAATAAACAAAAGCAATACTAAATTTACAGTAGAAGATAACAAAATACGTTTTGGATTAGGAAGCATTAAAAATGTAGGTATTGCACCAGTTGAAGCTATAGTAGAAGAACGAAATACAAATGGAAAATTCACAGGATTTATAGACTTTTGCGAAAGAACTATTGAAAAAGGTGTAAATAAAAAATGTATAGAAAGCTTAATTAAGGCTGGAGTTTTTGAGGAATTTGAACAAACTAGAAGTACATTATTAGCCTCTTTTGAGCAAATAACAGAAAATATTCAAAGTAGCAAAAAAAAGGGGCTAGAAGGACAAGTATCAATGTTTGATATAGGTTCAACAGAAGAAAAAGAACAAATGCAAAATCAAAAATATAGTTTTGAAATACACGAAGAGGTTTCAAATAAAGAACTTTTGTCTATGGAAAAAGAAATGCTAGGAATATATATATCAGGACATCCCTTAGAAAAATACAGAGAAAAAATACAAACGCAAACCAATATAAGTACATTAGATTTGAAAGAAATAAATGAAGCAAATTCCCAACTTGAAAAAGATGTAGTGGAGATACCTAAATTTACAGATGGGCAAAAAGTTAAGTTTGCAGGAATTATTACATCAATAAAAAGAAAATATACCAAAAACAATAAAATTATGGCATTTGTTACAGTAGAAGATTTATATGGCTCAGCAGAAATTTTAGTATTTGAAAGTGTATATTTTAATGCAAAAGATGCATTAGTAGAAGAAAATATAGTAATTATAGAAGGACGATTAAGCATAAGAGAGGATGATGTAACAATTATTGCAAACACAATTCAAAATTTTGGTGAACAAAAACAAAATATTTTAATTTTTGATATTACTGATTTGGAAGAAGAAAAAAAGGCAAAACTCAGAGGTGGAATTAAGTATTTTACAGGAGATAGAAACAACATACATGTATTTGTTCAAATAGATGAAGAACAAAAATCTTGTGGAACTATGTATGTTAGTGAAGATATTATAGAAATATTTAAAAAAATATTAGGAGAAAAAAGAGTAATAGTAAAAACAACTGAGTAAATTGACAATATACAAAAAAACTTATATAATACGGTTGTAACTACAAATAATACGCTAGGAAAGGAGAGGAAGAAAGGCTTCCAAAAATAGGAATGAATACATTTTATGAAGAGTTATTAGAACGGATAGAAAACAAGAAGATTCGTAATATGTTTATCAAAATCAATGATACAGAGTTGGACGAAAAAATTACAGAGCTTTTATATCGCTTAAAATTACCACTAAATGAAGGAACAGCATATATAAGCATGGCTATAAAAATACTTAATGAAGAAATGAAATGCTATGATGGGAACTCTGTAATCTATGTAGTGGCAAGAGCATTAGAAGAATGTGAAAAAAATGTTAATATGTGCATTACTCATTCTATAGCAACAGCATGGCTGAGAATGGATATTAATGTAATGACAAAGATTTTTGGAGTATACAAATGGAATAAAGCTCCCTCCAATCCAGAGTTTATTACTGCCTGTGTAAAATTTATTCAAACAGGAGTAAAATGGTAATAAACTAAATCCGGGAAGTCAAATATTGACACCCGGATTTTTATATATAAAGCATATATGTAGCTGCGATTGTTCCAAATTCTAACACAATGTTATTTTTTCTAAGGAGGATAATTTAATTATGTTACATTGCTGTAAAAAGCAAGAAACAAATTTGCTTAAGATACTTGAAAAAAAAGCAAAAACAGTGTAAAATAGACAAGTAAAGATAGGTGAAAGATATGTATTTAATTATAGGATTAGGAAATCCAGAAGAAGAATATAGTCATACAAGACATAATATGGGGTTTGATACAATAAATAAAATAGCTGAGAAATATGGGATAGAAGTTAATAAAAAGAAATTTAAAGGACTATATGGAACAGGAATAATAGAAGATAATAAAGTTATATTATTAAAACCACAAACATATATGAATCTTAGTGGTGATAGTATTATTGAAGCAATGGATTACTATGATTTAGAAAATGAAGATTTAATCATAATTTATGATGATATGGATATTGATAAAGGAACAATAAAAATTAGAAAAAAAGGTGGAGCAGGTTCTCATAATGGAATGAAATCAGTCATAGAAAATCTACAGACTGAAGAATTCAATAGAATTAGAATTGGTATTGGTAAACCAGAACATCAAAATGATGCAATAAATTATGTAATAGGCAAAATGCCAAAAGAAGACCAAGAAATATTAGAAAAAGCTACGCGGGATAGCTGCTGAAGCTGTGCAAGAAATTATAAAAAATGGTATAGATAATGCAATGAATAAGTATAATTAGATGGTAAATACAGGAGGTAGAAATGGTAGAGGTTTTTGTTAGCAAAAAAGGAGAACAAGAAAAAATAGCACTTGTTGAAAATGGAAATTTAATAGAATATTACGAAGAAGACGAAAATACAGACCGTAGAGAAGGAAATATATATTTAGGAAGAGTAAGAGATATTATTCAAGGTATGCAATCAGCATTTGTAGATATAGGCACAGAAAAAAATAGTTTTATTCATTTAAAAGATATTTTGCCAAAAGTAGATGAAAAAAAAGAAGAAATAAATACTAATATTCAAATTAAGGATGTTATTAAATTAAATCAAAAATTATTAGTACAAGTAAAAAAAGATAGCAATGAAAGAAAAGGTGCAAGAGTATCAACCCATATAAATTTACCAGGAAGATATATTGTACTGATGCCGAATACAGATATTATTACAGTTTCACAAAAAATAGAAGATAAAAAAGAACAAGAAAGATTAGTTAAACTAGTAAAAGAAAATATCTCAAAAGGAAATGGTGCTATAATACGCACTTCTAGTGATAAAAAAGAAAAAGAGATTATAAAAGAAATTAAAAATTTAGAGAAAAAATGGCAAGAAATTCAAAAAAAATATCAAGAAAGTAAAGAAGATACTGACTTAATTTATGAAGCGGAAACAATTGTAGAAAAAATGATATTAGACTTAGCTAATCAAAAAATAGAAACAATTGTTACAGACAGTAAATCAGAATATGAAAAGATTTTAAAAATCAAAGAAGAAACGCCTGAACTAGAAAATACAAAAATAACTTTGGAAAAATGTAATATATTTGAAAAATATGAAATAGAAAAACAAGTAGAAAAATTACAAAATAGAAAGATTTGGCTAAAGTGTGGAGGATTTATTACAATTGATAGAACAGAAGCTTTAACAGCTATTGATGTAAATACAGGAAAATATACAGGTGATAAAAATTTAGAACAAACTTTATATAGAGTAAATGAAGAAGCAACAATTGAAATAGCAAAACAAATAAGGCTACGCGATATAGGTGGGATTATTATTATAGACTATATTGATATGAAAAAACAAGAGAGCAAAGATAAAATACAAAAGGTATTAGAAGAAAAATTGAAATCAGATAGAAGTAAAACACAAGTAGAAGGATTTACTAAACTAGATTTGATGGAAATGACAAGAAAACATATATGTAGCCATAAAGAATAAAAGAGGGATAAAAATGAAAGTAGGATTTGTATCATTAGGTTGTAGTAAAAATTTAATAGATACAGAAATAGCAATAGGTATGTTCAAAGAACATAAATATATAATTGAAAATAAGCCAGAAGAAGCAGATATAATTGTAATAAATACTTGTGGGTTTATTGATTCTGCAAAAGAAGAAGCAATAAATACAATACTAGAAATGGCAGAATACAAAAAGAGAAAATGTAAGTATTTAATTGTTATGGGATGTCTAGTAGAAAGATATTATGCAGAATTGGTTAAAGCTTTACCAGAAGTTGATTTATTCATAAAACTAGAAGAATATAATAAATTATGGGAAAAGATAGAGGATTTAATAAAAAGAGGAATTGTTGTAAAACCCAAACTCAAGAAAAATGAAATAAAGCCAATTCCAGAACATAAAGATTTCTTAAACAGAGTTATTACAACTGGAAAAGATTATGCATACTTAAAAATAGGTGAAGGATGTAGCAATAGATGTACATATTGTGCAATTCCAAACATTAGAGGACCATTTGTAAGCCGTAAAAAAGAAGAAATTTTAGAGGAAGCAAATATGCTTGCAAAACAAGGAATTACAGAAATTATTGTTATTGCACAAGATACAACTAAATATGGAATAGATATTTATGGGAAACCTAAATTGGTGGAACTACTTGAAGATTTAACTAATATAGAAGGAATAAAATGGGTAAGATTCCTATATTCTTATCCAGAAGGAATTACAGAAGAGCTAATTAAATTAGTAGCAAATAATGATAAAATTGCAAAATATTTTGATATTCCAATACAACATATATCAAATAAAATACTAAAAAGAATGAATAGAAGGACAACAAAAGAAGAAATTCAGGAGTTATTAAAAAATATTCGTAAACAAATACCAAATGTTGTATTAAGAACAAGCTTAATTGTTGGATTCCCAGGAGAAACAAAGGAACAATTTGAAGAATTAAAACAATTCGTACAAGATGCACAATTTGATAAATTAGGTACATTTATGTATTCAAAAGAAGAAGGAACGCCAGCAGCTAGATTACCAGAACAAATTCATGGAAATACTAAAAAATCAAGATATAATCAAATAATGAAATTACAAAAAAATATTTCAAAACAAAACTTAGAAAAACGTATTGGAAAAACTTATGAAGTATTAGTAGAAAATATGTCTTTTGATGGAAAATATTATGTTGGAAGAACTATGCAAGATGTACCTGAGATAGATGGATTAGTATATATAAAAAATAAAACTCAAAAAAATCTATTACATACATATGTAAAAGCTAAAATTGTAGAAGTAAATGATTATGATATGATAGCAAATCTAGAAAAATAAAGGAGGCTAAAATATGCAAAAAGACTCAGAAGAAATACTTAATATAATGAGAAAAATAAATGAAACTATGACAAATCAAGATAAAAAAATAGAAGCTATAAAATATCTTGGAGAAATTGAACTAGAAGGGAAAAAGAGAGATATATATTTAGTTCGCGAATTAGTAGAAAGAAAAATTAATGGAGAAATGTATCAAACTGAAGTAGATACATATATAACAGAACAACTAGAAAAAATTGCAGGAAATAATCATAGTGATAGCTACCAATATCCAATGGTAGTAGGAAAATTTACAACTGAAAAAGAAAATATTGAAGAACAACTACAAGATTTAAATGAAGAAGGACTTTTAGACTTAGGTCAAATGGAAAAAGAAAGATTAAAAACAGTTGCAAAAGCAGTAGGAATAAAAGAGGAAGAAATAAAGCAAATAGATGAAATTGATTTAAAACAAGAAATTCAAGAAAAACAAGTAAGTAAAAATGACTTAAAAGGAATAGATATTAAAGAAGAAACTAAATTAAGTCAATATATAAAAGGAGAAAGCTTAGAGAAAAAATTAGGATTAAGAAACCACGGAATCGAAGATGGTGTGACATTAGCAAGGGTATCAAGTTCTAGCTTAAATAAATACATAGATAAACCTACAAGCCAGATTGATTGCTTTGTTGTAATTCGCAAAGATGGAACAGCAGTAGCTTTAGGAGAAGATATATTAGAGCCAGATAGTCGTTTAGGAACAAACCCAACTAAGCAAATTGCAACAGCAAATGTAGAACAAGGAAATGTAGAAAATGAGTCAATCACTTCAAGTTGGCGTATTGTAAATGGAAGTGGAAGAGATTATTTAAGTGTAGGATATGATGAAGCATATGGTTCACATAGAGAAATTAAATATATGATGGCATCTGTAAAGGAAAAAGATTATGTAAGTGTAGAACTAGAAACAAGACAAACTTGGAGACAAGACGAAGATGTTAGACAATATATGCTTGAAAAAGGAGAAGGAACGAGAACAGCAGATAATGCATTAGATAGAGACGAAAAACATAAAAATTGTGAAAAAGAAGAAGTTCAAGACATAGATAATAATAAAAATAATGACACACATACACATGATATAGATACATTTGACCCAGAGCAAAAAATACCTGATACAGATATTACTTGGAATGAATTGGCAGAAAAATGTAATATTTCAGTAGAAGAAGTATACAATAAATTTCAAGAAAAAGATAAAGAATATGGATTAGAAAAAACAAATGAAGAAAAAGCAGACGAAATAGAGGAAGAAATAAACGAAGAATATATGCATGGAGGCATTCAAAGATAAAAGTTTATTTCATAGAAAGGAATGTGATTAAAGATGAAAAGAGTATTAACAGGGGACAGACCAACTGGAAGATTACATATTGGACATTATTTTGGCTCTTTAAAAACAAGACTAGAATTGCAAGAAAATCCAAATTATGATCCATATATTTTAATTGCAGATGTTCAAGCACTAACAGATAATTTTAATAATCCAGAAAAAGTTAGAAATAGTGTTAGAGAGGTTGCAATTGATTATTTATCAGTTGGAATAGATCCTAAAAAAACAACGATATATATTCAATCTATGATACCAGAAACAGCAGAATTAACAGTGTTTTATTCAAATTTAGTTACAATAGCTAGATTAGAGAGAAATCCAACTGTAAAAACAGAAATAGCGCAAAAAAGAGAGATATTTGGAGAAAGTGTAACATATGGATTTTTAGGATATCCAGTTAGCCAAGCTGCTGATATTACTACTTTTGAAGGAGAAATTGTTCCAGTAGGTGAAGACCAATTACCACTAATAGAACAGTGCAGAGAAATTGTAAGAAAATTCAACAGTATTTATGGAGATGTATTAAAAGAGCCAAAAGCAATTTTGTCAAACACTAAAAGAATTAAAGGGCTAGATGGAAATGAAAAAATGGGAAAATCTCTTGGAAATGCTATATATTTATCAGATAGTGAAGAAGAAATTACAAAAAAAGTAATGAGTGCAGTAACTGATCCAAATAGAATAAAAAAGGACGATTTGGGAAATCCTGATATTTGTATGGTAGCATATTATCATAATTTATTTACAAATAAAGAAGATATTAAAACAGTATGTGAAGAATGTAAAGCTGGAAAAAGAGGTTGTGTTCAATGTAAAAAACAATTGGCTCAAAATATTATAGATACTCTAAGGCCAATTCGCGAAAAAAGAGCATATTATGAAGCACACCCAGAAGAAGTAGATAAGATTTTAATAGAAGGAACTGAAAAAGCAAGAAAAGTTGCCAAACAAACAATGAAAAAAGTAAAAGAAGCAATGAAATTGGATTACTTTGATGAGAAATAATATAAAGAAGGAAGGAAAAAATGTTTACAGATTATACTAAAATAATAATTAAATCTGGAGATGGTGGAAATGGAGCAGCAACATTTCGTCGTGAGAAATATGTAGCAGCAGGTGGACCAGACGGCGGAGATGGTGGAAATGGCGGAGATATATATTTCCAAGTAGACAAAGACAAAAACACATTAATAGATTTTCGATATAATAAGAAATTTAAAGCTGGAAATGGAGAAAATGGAAGCGGAAATAATTGTAATGGAAAATTTGGGGAAGACTTGTATATAAAAGTACCAATTGGAACTGTAATAAAGGATGCAGACACAAATAAAGTACTTGCAGATTTATCAAAACCAAATCAACAAGAACTAATTTTAAAAGGAGGAAGAGGAGGAAGAGGAAACTCACACTTTGCAACCTCTATGAGACAAGCTCCAAGATTCTCAGAAGATGGAGAAAAAGGAGAAGAAAAAGAAATAATTTTAGAATTAAAATTATTAGCAGATGTTGGACTTCTAGGTTTTCCAAATGTAGGAAAATCCACATTTTTATCAAAAGTAACAGAAGCAAGACCTAAAATTGCAAACTATCATTTTACAACTTTAGAGCCAAACTTAGGAGTTGTAAAAACAAAAGATGGAGACGGATTTGTTATTGCAGATATCCCAGGAATCATTGAAGGAGCAAGTGAAGGAGTAGGACTTGGAATACAATTTTTGAGACATGTAGAAAGAACACGCCTTTTATTGCATTTTATTGATGTTTCAGGAGAAGAAGGAAGAAATCCAATTGAAGATTATAAAATAATAAATAAAGAACTAAAAAAATATAGTGAAAAATTATCAAAAAGAAAACAAATAATAGTTGCAACCAAAGTAGATAGTATGCAAAATAATGAGGGATACAAAGAACTAGAAAAATTAGCTAAAAAGGAAAAAATAGAAATATATAAAATTTCTTCCGTAACCGGAGAAGGATTACAAAAGCTAATTGACCATATAGCACAAGTATTAAAAACATTACCAAAAGAAGATTTAATTGAAATAGAAGATAAAATAGTATATACACTACCAGACAAAGACCAAGAATGGGAAGCAAGAAAAGAAGGAAATGCATTTTATGTTACTGGAAGAGCAGTTGATCGCTTAATGGGAAGAATCAATATAGAAGATAATGAATCTATGTATTATTTCCATAAATGCCTAAAAAATATGGGAATTGATGATAAATTAAAAGAATTAGGAATTTGTGATGGAGATACTGTATATATTTCTGATTGGGAATTAGAATGGGAAGAATAAATCCGCGTAGAAATACGAGGATTTTTTTAAATATTTATCAAAAAGAGTTGTAAAATTCACAAAAAATTGATATACTGTTACCATATAAAGGAGGAGTGAAAATGGAAGAAGACAATAAAGAACAAGAAGAAATAAAACAAGAGGAGATAGGACAAGAAGAAAGTACACAAGAAATAGAAGAAAATGAAGGAATACAAATTTCAAATGATGTTATTGCTGTAATTGCAGGTGTAGCCGTTTCAGAAGTACAAGGTGTATCATCAATGGCAGGTGGATTTGCAGGAGGAATTAGTGAAGTATTAAGTGGAAAAAAGAATTTAGCAAAGGGAATTAAGGTAGAAAAAAATAAAGCAACAATAAAAATAGATGTTAATATTATTGTAGAATATGGTACAAGAATACCGGATGTTGCATTTGAAATTCAAAACAGAGTAAAAACATCTGTAGAAACTATGACAGGTTTAACTGTAGAAGAAGTCAATGTACACGTACAAGGAGTAAATACAGAAGATGTAAAACAAGAAGAAGTAGTAGAAAATAATAAAGAAGAAAAGGAGTAGTAAAAATGAAATTTATTGAAAAAATCACATTAATTATATATTCTAATATAATGCTAATTTTATCTATCATTTTATGTTTATTAGTATTTGGATGGTTAGATTTACAAGTAGTAAAAAACATTATTACAATTTGTATCACAACAGATCCAGCATCAAAAATTGTTTTAGGAGCTAGTGTTGTCTTTATATTATTATCCATCAGATGCATTTTCTTTGATCCAACTTCAAAAGAAGAAATCAAAGACAGACAGGGAGTTTTATTAGAAAATGAGAATGGAAAACTAATGATATCAAAAGAAACAATAGAAAACCTTGTAGAATCTGTAGCATCAGACTTTAAAGATGCAGACAATATAACAACAAGAGTTGAATTAGATAAAGAAAATAATGTTAGCATATTTGCAAATTTAATTGTAACATCAGATGCAATTATTAAAGATTTATCTGCAAATTTACAAAATAAAATAAAAGAGAAAATTAAACTTGCAACAGATTTAGAAGTAAAAGAAGTAAATATTTCAGTAAAAAAAGTAGCACCTGTACAACAAGAACAAGCATAATATACAGTAGAAAGGAGTAGAGCAAAAATGGAGGATTTTAAGAAATTTTTAGGTAAATATTGTGGAGCAATTATAGGCATCGTTATTGCAATTATTATTCTAGCTACTAGACTTTATGATTTAATTATTGGTATTGTAGTAATAGCCTTAGGAGCATTTATCGGAAATTATGTACAACAAAATAAGGAAGATGTTAAATTAAAATTAAAAGGTTGGATAGACAAAATGTAGTAAAAAGGACAAGCGGAAAGGAAAAGCAATGAACAGAACACAGATGCGTGAAAATGCTTTCAAGCTATTGTATAGTTTGGAAATACAAAAAAGTGAAAAATTGGAAGAACAAATAGAACTATATATACAAAATAGTGAAATCGAAAGCGAAGAAGCAAAAATATATATCAAAGATGCTATTATGCGGAATAAAAAATAATCAGCAACAAATTGAAGAAGATATAAAAACAAATTTAAAGGAAAATTGGAAAATTGATAGAATTTCAAAGGTTAATTTGAGTATATTAAAATTAGCAATTTATGAAATAAAATATACTCAAGTTCCATTTAAAGTTGCAATAAATGAGGCAGTAGAGTTAGCAAAAAAATATGGAGACGAAAATTCAAAAACATTTGTAAATGGAATTTTAGCAAGTATTGTAAAAGAATAACCTCTAGGAAGGAAAAAATGATGAAATATGAAAATATGGCAATCACAGTAAGTGAATTAAATAGCTATATTAAAGAAAAATTAGCAGATGACGAATACTTAAGTAGCTTGTTAATTAAAGGAGAAATATCTAATTTTAAACATCATTATACAGGACATATGTATTTTACATTAAAAGATGAAAAATCTTTAATTAAATGTATAATGTTTAAAACATATGCAGAAAAACTAGACTTTACTCCAAAAGATGGAATAAAGGTTTTTGTATTAGGAAGTGTATCTGTATTTGAAAGAGATGGAATTTACCAAATTTATGTACAAGCTATTCAAGAAGATGGCGTAGGAATATTATATAAAAAGTATGAAGAATTAAAGCAAAAACTAGAAGAAAAAGGATATTTTGATATTAGTCATAAGCAAAAAATTCCACAAATGCCTAATATAATCGGTGTACTAACATCACGGAACAGGTTCAGTAATTAAAGATATTATAAATGTAGGCACAAGAAGAAACCCAAATGTTAGAATTCGTTTATTGCCAGTTCCAGTGCAAGGAGAAGGTGCAGCTGAAAAAATTGCAAGTGGAATTGAGTATATGAATGAAAACAAATTAGCAGATGTATTGATATTAGCTAGAGGAGGAGGATCGTTAGAAGATTTATGGCCATTTAATGAAGAAATTGTTGCACAAGCTATATATAATTCACAAATCCCTATAATTTCCGCAGTTGGACATGAGACAGATTTTACAATTTCAGATTTCACAGCAGATTTAAGAGCACCAACACCATCTGCAGCAGCAGAATTAGCAGTTCCAGATATTTATGAAGTAAAACAAAAAATACGGCTCATATCAAAATAGAATGAGATTAGCACTTAGTAAAAAATATGAAACATTACAATTACGACTTCAAAAATGTATGGCAAGTTATATATTTAAAGACCCAATGAAAATGATACAAAATAAATATATACTAATAGATCAATTTATAAAAAGATTAGAAACACAAATACAAACCAAAAAACAAAATGAAAAAGAACATTATATAACTTTATTATCTAAGCTAGACACGTTAAGCCCATTAAAGACCTTAACAAGAGGATATGCAATAGTTGAACAAGATAATAATATTGTAAAAAGTGCAAAAAAACTAAAAAAAGGTGATGAAATAAATCTAAAATTTGTAGATGGAGCTAAATTAGCAAAAATCCAATAAAAGGAGAAAATAGAAAATGAGAAATAGTACAAAGGTACTAATTGGTATACTAATTATTCTGATCATTACATTAGTAGTATATGTTACATATATATTTACTCAAGAAAAAACTGTAATTGAGGACAAGCCTGAAGAAAAAAATGTAATAAATGAAGTAGAAGAACAGAATGTAGTAAATGAGATTGATACCAATGTAGTGGAAGAAAATACAACTACAAATACTGAAAGCACTGAAAGTAGTGAAAGTAGTGAAACAAGTGTAGAGCCAACTCAAAACTATGTAGGAAAAGAAGAACAAGAAAGTAGTGAACAAAGTGGAACAGAGAATCCAGAACAAACAGCAATAGATTTTGCAAAAGAAAAATGGGGTGAAACAAGTAATAGCTATAATTTTGTTGTAGAAAATGTTGAGGGTAATATATATCATATAGCAGTGATTTCTAATGCAATTACAATTGCATATATGGATGTGGATTTAGAAACAGGAGAAGTAACTGAAAATTAAAAGGAAGGGGAAAAAATGAAAAAAGCAAGTTTTGAAGAAAATATAGAAGAACTTGAAAAAATCGTAACAGAATTAGAAAAAGGAGAATTGAATCTAGAAGACTCAATGAAAAAATTTGAGGAGGGAATTACAATATCAAAAAATTGTAACAAAATACTAGAAGAAGCAGAAAAAAAGATAACAATTTTATTAAACCAAGATGGAAAAATGGAAGAAGAAGACTTTAAAGTATAGCACAAAAATAAAGGGGAGAAGTATCATAAAATGAACAATATTACAGGATTTTTTCAAAATAAATATATTATTGTACCATTATTATTGTGGTTTTTTATTCAATTATATAAAGTGATCTATGATTTAATCACAACAAAAAAATTTAATTTCAAAAGGATACTAGGAGCAGGAGGAATGCCAAGTTCACATTCAGCAGTTGTTGTAAGTCTAGCAACTTTAATTGGAAAATATGAAGGAATAGATTCTAGTATGTTTGCTATTGCTTTAATATTAGCATGTGTAGTTATGTATGATGCTGCAGGAATTAGAAGAGCTGCTGGAAAACAAGCAAAACTATTGAATAAACTAATTGAAACACCAGGTTTAACTGGAGTAGAAGTATCAGAAAGACTAGTTGAAGTATTAGGACATACACCAATACAAGTATTTGTAGGAGCTTTAATAGGATTGATTGCAGGTTTAGTTGTATAAAAAAGTAATAAAAAATAAAGAAAGGGTGATTTTAAATGACAGACATTGAAATCGCAAAAAGTGTTGAACTAAAACGTATTACAGAAATTGCAAAGAATTTGGGAATAGAGGAGGAAGAAATTGAACAATATGGCAAATATAAGGCTAAAATTTCATCAGAAGTATATGAAAAAAGAAAAAATAAAGAAAACGGGAAATTAATTTTAGTTACAGCCATAAATCCAACACCATTAGGAGAAGGAAAAACGACAATTTCTATTGCAGTAGCAGATGGATTATCAAAAATAGGTAAAAAATCAATTTTAGCATTAAGAGAACCATCATTAGGACCTGTATTCGGAATTAAAGGTGGTGCAGCTGGTGGAGGAAGAGTGCAAGTAGCACCAATGGAAGATATTAACTTACATTTTACAGGAGATATTCATGCAATAACAGCAGCAAACAATCTTCTTTCTAGCTTGATAGATAACCATATATATTTTGGAAATGAATTAAAAATAAAAGAAGTAACATGGAAGAGATGTGTTGATCTAAATGATAGGCAATTAAGAGTAGTTGATACAGGATTATCAGAAGAAAAAAACATTGTACCAAGAAGAGATGGATTTAATATTACTGTTGCTTCAGAAATTATGGCAATTCTTTGTTTAGCAACAGATATAGAAGATTTAAAAGAAAAATTAGGAAATATTGTTATAGGATATAATGAAGAAGGAAAGCCTGTTTATGCAAGAGATTTAAAAGCAGAAGGTGCTATGGCAGTTCTTTTAAAGGATGCTATAAAACCAAATTTAGTACAAACCTTAGAACATACTCCAGCAATTATTCATGGTGGACCATTTGCAAATATTGCACATGGATGTAATAGTATTATTGCAACAAAAATGGCATTGAAATTGGGAGAATATACAATTACAGAAGCAGGATTTGGAGCTGATTTAGGAGCTGAAAAATTCCTAGATATTAAATGTAGAAAAGCTAAAATTAAACCAGATGCAGTAGTGTTAGTAGCAACAATAAAAGCATTAAAATATCATGGTGGAGTTCCAAAAGAAGATATTCAAAAAGAAAATATGGAGGGACTAGAAAAAGGACTTAAAAACTTATTAACTCATATTGATAATTTAAAAAATCGTTATGGATTAAAAGTGATTGTTGCATTAAATCGTTATTTATCAGACACAGATAGAGAAATATCTTTCTTAGAAGAAGAATTGAAAAAACAAAATGTTTTACTTAGTCTAGTAGAAGGATGGGCAAAAGGTGGAGAAGGTGCAGTTGATATTGCTAATAAAATTGTAAAACTAACTTCTGACACAGAATATATTAATGAATTTTCTATGGTAAATAAAGAAGTAAATTATGTATATCCATTAGAAGACGACATCAAGACTAAAATAGAAAAAATTGCAACAAAAATATATCACGCAGCAGGTGTAGATTTTACACACGAAGCAATTGAAAATATTGAAAAAATTCAAAAACTTGGATATAAAGAATTACCAGTTTGTATTGCAAAAACACAATATTCATTATCAGATGATCCTAAAAATTTAACAGATGAAGGAGATTATATTATTCATATTCGTGATGTAGAATTAAAAGCAGGAGCAGGATTTGTAGTTGCATTAGCTGGAAAGATTATGACAATGCCAGGACTTCCAAGAGTGCCAGCTGCAGAAACAATTACAATTGATAAAGATGGAAATGTAGAAGGTATTTTTTAGTATCAATTTATAAAAAATGGACATCCTAAAATAAAAGGAGGTCCATTTTTATGTTGAATTTTAGAACAGATTTAGCATCTGAAAGAAGAGATTTATATAAAAAAGCAAATCAAATTGAAAATGAAATTCAAGGAATCGAAAGTGAAAAAGAAGAAATAGATGACAACTTATCAATTGAACGTGTTAAAATAACAAATGAAGAGGGAGAAAAAGCAATAGGAAAACCAATAGGAAACTATATTACAATAGACATAAAAAAATTAAAAATTGCACAAGAAGAAGAAATAAAAAAAGCAGCAGATGTATTATCAAATGAATTAAAAAAAGTAGTAGACTTGCATGTTGACAAACAAGGAGAGACTCTTGTTGTAGGACTAGGAAACATTTATGTTACACCAGATAGTTTAGGACCAAAAGTTATCAATGAAATAGAAGTAACAAGACATGTTATAAAATATTTGCCACAATATGTAGAAGAAGGAACAAGAGAAATAAGTGCAATATCACCAGGAGTTTTAGGTACAACAGGAATTGAAACAGTAGAAATATTAAAAGGAATTGTTGATAATATCCATCCTAAGTTAATAATAGTTATTGACGCATTAGCTTCAAGAAATATAGAAAGAATTAGTAGCACTATTCAAATTTCAGATACAGGAATTGTGCCTGGTGCAGGAGTTGGAAATACGAGAGCAGAGATTAGTAAAAAAACATTGGGAATTCCAGTTATTGCAGTAGGAATACCAACAGTTGTTGAAACTGCGGTATTAGTAAATGATTGTTTGGATTTATTGATTGAAAAATTACAAAATGAAGCAAAATCTAATGATATGTTAAATAATATTAAGGAAGCCGATAATTATGAAGAAATTAAAGAAGCTTTAATCCCAAATGACTACAATCTAATTGTTACTCCAAAGGAAATAGATGAATTAATTGAAAATATGAAAGATATTGTATCAGAAGGAATAAATGGAAGCCTGTAAAATAAAATAAAAAAAATTACAAAAAAGTTGCAAAAAAATATCAGTTAATATATAATCATAGTAGAAAAAGTAAAAAAAGGAGGAAGGTTTATGGCAGAGAATGAGGAAGAAAAGAAACAAGTAAAAGAAAATAATAAGGAGGCACCAAAAAAGGAAGCTCCAAAAAAAGAAAAAGTAGAAGAGCCAAAAGAAAAAGATGTAAAGATTGCAGAGCCAAAAAAAGATAAGGCTGATCCAGTAAAAGAGGAGAAAAAATTCGAAACAGTAAAAGCAAAGCCAGATGCAAAAAAAACAACAACATCAACAGTGAATTCAAAAGCTGGAAAAGAAAAGAAGAAAAGTATAGCTTTTAGAACTATTGTTATTGTTATAGTATTATTAGCTATAATTGGACTTATTTATATAGCTTTACCTTCACCAGCAAGAGCTGTACAACAAATGTTAAGAGATTTAAAATCAGGAGATTATGAAAAGGTAGAAGAATATGTGGACTATGAAGAACTTATGAATGATTCTTTGATGTCATCAGAAGATGCAGAAAAAAACAAATTATTTTTCAAAGATTTACAATTTACTGTTAAAAATGTAACACAAAAAGATGATACAGCTACAATTGAATTGCAAACAGTAAATAAAGACTTTAAAGTTATTGTAGAAAATTCAGCAAAAAAATTACTACAGAAATATTTTAGTAGTGAAGATGCAGAAATAGAGGAAATATTATTGGAGGAATTACAAAAAGAAGATATTCCAACAGTAACAACAACTAAAGAAATTACTGTACAAAAACAAGATGGAAAATGGAAAGTAGTTGTAGATGATAATTTAAAAGAGGCTATTTTCCCTGGATTGCAAGATTCATTAAATGCAGTAACAAATGGAGATATGTTTTAAAAGATAATAAAATAAATGAGCATATATGTTAGTAACAACATATATGCTCATTTTAGTTTTATATCTTTTTTTGTATTTTGATATAAATAGCAAATAGGACAATCATTGCAAAGTTCAATGCGATTTTCAAATATCAATATAAGAGTATTTAAGAATTCATCAATTTTATTTTCAATCAAATGTATATATATTTTTTTAGGTAGTAAACTCAATAATGTATTTAATAAAAAATCATTATTAGAAAACGAAATATCAGATAAATATTTTGCATCTAATAAATATTCATGTATATCAATTTGATTCATATTTTTATCCAAAAGAATAGGATTATTTTCACAATATACTATATGCAATATATCTGCCTGAGAAGACTGAGAATTAATATATAATTTTAACAAGGAAACAAATTCTAAATATTCTTTTTCTATTATAAATTGGTTTACTGCTTCATCTACAATTTCGTCTAACATAGAAAAATAACGTTTTAAGCGAAAGTATATGAAACCAGTTAATACAATGGATTTGTTTTCTTTAATATACAAATAAAATTGTTTTGTTAAATAAGAGAATTTTTTATCAAAATAATTAGTAAAATTGTCAGTACATATATCAAAACAATTATCTAAAATTTTTTTTCGTTCTAATGCATCAAAATAAAAATAATTTTGAGAGATGGAATCTTTCAAAAAAAATTCTTCTAATTCATCGATAACCATATAAGATAAAATATCAGAAATATGATGTAGAAAAGCATCAGCATTCTTACCAGTATAATGAATGATAATATTATTATAATGTTTAAACTGATTTTGTGAAAAACAAACATCTTGCAAATTACACGTATATAGCTCATTTAGTAGATAGGTTAGTAATGTTTCATTGTTTGTTTTTATACAAATGGATTTCATCTAAAAAACTCCCTTCCTAACTAGTATCTACTAAACTTAAAAACTTATACATTATCATATGAAAAAAAGCACAAAATGAAAATTGTCCTATATAAGGACAATTTTTAATTATAAATATGATAATCAATATCTGGAAATAAACAATCTTTTTCTTGAATTGATTTTAAGAAAACTTCATCAATTTGACTTGACTTTATCTGATAATATAATTTTGTAAAACGACCTATATGATCTTTAATTCTTTTTTTAGCATAATCCACCATTGTACCATTTGTTATTATAAATAGCCAGTCACTACTTTGAGCTAATAAAAGTTCTCTAGCACATTGATTTAATGCATCTTTTTGTAATCCTTCAGCATTTGGATAAAGATAAGCTAATTCACACATTCTATCACCAGCAACATGTAGATGTCTGTGAACATAGTCATTTGTTTGATTAAGCCACACTTCACTATATCCATTAGCACCCCAACTAGAACGGCAAGGAGTAGATACTTGAATTTCTGGATAACGATCAATATATTCAGAAGGTGTAATCAAAGAAAAATTACAATCATCATAATAAATCTTTTTGAACAAGATATATAGCCAATAAGGTCCTTCATACCACCAGTGTCCATAAAGCTCTGCATCATAAGGACATAAAATTATAGGTGGATTTTCCATATAAGGGCTGATTGAATTTATTTGATTTACACGAGAATCTAAAAAATGTCCAGCTTGCTTTTCGGCAGAATCTGCAGCCCATTGAGGATTATAGTAGTCTTTATATTCAGTTTGCCCTGTAATACGATAATATTTTATTCCTGTATGAACACGAACTCCATTATGTGCAATATATGGTTTAATATAATCATAATCAGCTTCATATCCAATATCACGATAAAATTCACGATAATTAAAATCTCCAGGATATCCATTTATTGAACTCCATACTTGCCTAGAAGATTCTAAATCACGACCAAATGCAACAACTCCATCTGGAGAAACAATTGGTGCAAAAGTTCCATAAACAGGAGTAGGATTTGCGTATAAAATACCATGTGTTTCAGTAATTACATATTCAATACCAAACTCTTTTAAATATTTATCAGCCTCAGGTACATAACCACATTCAGGAAGCCAAATACCTCTAGGTTTTCTTCCAAAATATCTTTCATATGTTTGCACACCAACTGCAATTTGAGCTCTAACTGTTTTTTCATTTACATATAAAATAGGGAAGTATCCGTGTGTTGCACCACAAGTGATAATTTCTAAGACACCAATATCTTGAAAATGTTTAAAGGCTTCAATTAGATTACAATTATATACATCTTTAAAAAGATGCAAATCATTTGAATAACGGTCATAATAATAATGTGATAATTTATTTAGATTAGCATCATTAGAAGTCCTTTTTATTTCTTTTTCTGATAATTCAATTAGTTGTTCTAAATAATGAATATATTTTTTTTGTAGTAATTTATTATCTAACATAGAAAGTAAAGGGGGAGTCATAGACATTGTAATTCTAAAATCAACCCCTTCATCTACTAATTTTTGAAAATTAGTTAATAGTGGTATATATGTTTCTGAAATTGCTTCATATAACCAAGACTCTTCTAAATAATCATCACTTTCTGGATGATGGATAAATGGTAAATGGGCATGTAATACAAAGCTAACATATCCTTTTTTCTCTTGCATAATTAACTCCTTAAAGGGAAAAGGGAACGCTTATTATCGCATCCCTAATTTTAACCCCTATTTAAAATTTTCTAATACGAAAGTTACCAGAAGATGGATTTCCTGAAGAAGGATTTGACAAATCATTAAGAGAGCTTTCTTCTTGGTATAATTTCTTATATAAATTATGAATATTATAAATTTTTTCCATACTATTTTTTATTTTTAATTCCTTAAATGATTTATGATAATATTTATTTGTTTTTACATTTCTAATTAAAAACTCAGCTTCTTCTGTAAATAAAATGTGGTCATTAGGTGAAATAAGAGAATTAGATGTAGTAATATAAAAATAATCAGGTAGAGGAATAGGTTCATTTTTAGTATATTCATATATTGGTTTTCTACCAAGTTCAACACGATAATTGCAATCTGTATCATTTACTTGCAAATACCAAGAATTTGCAAAATCATTTATTTCTACTTCAAAACTATATTTTTTTGTATCATTATGAATAATTAGAATTGGTTGTGTTTTTTCAAAAAAGTTATCACCATATTGCTTTTTAAAATTTTCTCTATCAGTATCTGAAATATCCCAATAAATAAATAATGTGTTTGGTGTCTGCGCAAGTATTTTTACAACTGTTTGATTATATCTATATGGTAAGTCATAATATTCTACAATATCAACATCAACTTTTTTATTAATTGTTGATTTTTTTGATTTTGTAGTTTTAGTTGTTTTTTTAGAAGTAGTTTTAGAAGATTTTTTAGTTGCATTAGATGCTTTTTTAACTGACTGCTTTTTAGCAGTAGTTTTTTTACCAGTTTCTTCTTTTTTAGAAGATGACTTTTTAACTGATGTTTTTTTTGAATCTTCTTTTTTAGCAACAGTAGAAGTAGCTTTTTTGCGAGAAGAAGTCTTTTTTACAGTAGTACTAGAGGCTTCTTTTGCATCTGTTTTTTTTGAAGGTTTCTTTTTAACTGCTGACACTTTTTTATTATTTTCTTCTTCTAAATTTTTTACTTCTTTTTGCTCTTTTGTAATCCTTGGCATAACCAATCCTCCTATGTATACTTTTTTACTTAATATATACTATACCAAAAAAGAAATAAATTCAAGTAAAAACGACAATATTTTTCAAAAAATATTACTTTGATATGTTCACAAAAAATTCACAAAAAATTTTAGCAGAAAGTATTGACAAGTGCTAAAAATGGATATAATATATATAAGAATTAGCAATCGAACAACAAGAGTGCTAAAAGAGGTGATAAAAATTGTTAGACAAAAGAAAGAAAAAAGTCTTACAAGCTATCGTTGAAGAATATGTTAATACAGCAGAGCCAATTAGCTCAAACCAATTAACACGGAAAGGAAGAATTAAATTACAGCAGTGCCACAATAAGAAATGAAATGGCAGATTTAGAAAAAGCAGGATACTTAGAAAAAACACATACATCAAGTGGAAGAGTACCATCAGAAAAAGGATATCGCTACTATGTAGATGAATTATTAAGAGATGATAATATTAGTTTAGAAGAAATAAAATATATTAGTGAAAAATTGGAAACTAAAGTTAATGAAATAGAAGAATTAACTAAACTGACAACGACTACTATTTCAGAAATTACGCATTATACAACAGTAGCAATTGGACCAGGTACAGATACACAACGCATAGAAGAAATTAAATTTGTATTATTAGGAAGCCGTATGCTAATGGCAATTATCTTAACAAATACAGGATTAGTAAAAGAAACAATTATAAAATTTGACGAGGATATTACGGAAAAACAAGTAGAAACTATAAATTATATGTTCAATAAAAAATTAAAAAATCAACCACTAGAGATTATTGACGTTCCTTTACAAGATTATTTAATAAATGAAATGAAATATAGCGTAAAAGTTATAAAACCTATTATTGAACAAATAAAGAAAGTATTACAAGAAGAAAGAACAATATATTTAGAAGGTGCAAATAGAGCATTTGACTTACCAGAATTTAATAGCTTAACTGTTGCCAAGAACTTTATAAATATTATTGATGAAAAGGAACTTATGGCAGATATGCTAAATACAGGGTTTGCAAAAGATATAAATGTATATATAGGAGATGAAAATGAAAAAGAACAATTAAAAGATTTTAGCATTATTACATTTAAACACAAGGTTGGAAACAAAGATTTAGGAACTATTGGAATTATAGGACCGAAAAGAATGGACTATTCAAAAGTAATATCTGTAATGAAATATATTAGCAAAAAATTAAATGAAAAAGATATGTAAAGGAAAGGAGAAAATAATGGCAGAGCAAGAAAAAAATGAGGAAGTAAAAGAAAAAGAGAAAATCACAGAAAGTGTTGAGCCAATGCAACAAGAATTAGACGAACTTACAGACAGATATAAAAGGGTATTGGCAGAATTTGAAAATCACAAAAAGAGGAGCCAAAAAGAAAGAGACAATTTATATAACATGATTTTGGCAGATATCATTGGAAATATACTACCTATATTAGACAATTTAGAAAATGCAGTAAAAGTAGAAACAAAAGATGAAGAATTTAAAAAAGGAATTGAATTAGTATTAAAACAATTCCAAGATACACTAAAAGCAAAAGGTGTAGAAGAAATCAAAACAGTAGGAGAAACTTTTGACCCAGAATTACATGAAGCAGTATCAAGCATTCAAGATGAAACAAAAGGGGAAAAAGAAATTGTGCAAGAATATAGAAAAGGTTATAAAATAGGAACAAAAGTAATTAGACATTCTATGGTGGTGGTAGCAAATTAATGAAGCAAGAAATAGAAAGAAAATATGAAATTAAAGAAATACCACAAGACTTAAAAATAGAGACAGCTACAAAAATTGAACAAGCCTTTATATATGATGATGGATTTACACTTATTAGATTGAGAAAACAAACTCCAATCTGCGGAGAAGAAACAAAAGTAACCTATATATATAATGTAAAAACAAAGGGAAATATTAAACTGGATAGCAATTATCAAATATCACAGAAATATGAAGTAGAAAGTTATATAACTGAAGAACAGTATCAGAAATTAAAGAAAAATCAAATTAATAATGAAATAAAAAAGACAAGAATTGTTATACCAATAGATGACTCTTTAAAAGCAGAAATAGATATCTATGAAGGATACTTACAAGGTTTTCTTACAGTAGAGGTGGAATTTGAAAATAAAACAAAAGCAAAAAAATTTGAAAAACCATATTGGTTTGGACAAGAAATAGGATACGAAGAACTATCCAATAGAAAACTATCTAAAATGACAGAAAAAGAATGGAAAAGCAAAGTTACAAAAGAAGTTATAGAAAATAACAAAAGGATTATAGAAAAACTTACAAATGAAGTGAGGAAAATATAATGGTAGTAGAAAATGCAATTAGTTTTTCTTCAAGCACTCAAGGAATTATTGAAAACATAATAATGTATTGGGTAATTTATAGTGGCATTATTGCAATTATTTTAACAATAATATTTACAATATTATATATAAAAAATAAAAAACTTGATAAAGAAAGTAAAAAAACCAAAAGATATAAAATACTACTTATTATATCAATTATTCTAATAATTCAAGATATTGCTTTATGGATATATATGATTAATTCGATAAACCAAATTATTGGAATAATAGTAAACAATGCTGACAAGCTAATCATATAAAATATTAAATTGTTATTAAATTTAAAAAATATATTAGGAGGAATTAAAAATGGGAAAAATTATAGGAATTGACCTAGGAACAACAAATTCATGTGTATCAGTTATGGAAGGAGGAGAAGCAGTTGTTATACCAAATGCAGAAGGAAATAGAACAACACCATCTGTTGTTGCTTTTTCTAAAAATGGCGAAAGACTAGTAGGACAAATTGCAAAACGTCAAGCAGTAACAAATCCTGACAATACTGTTATCTCAATAAAAAGAAAAATGGGAACAGCAGAAAAAGTAAAAATTGAAGGTGACAACTTTACACCTCAAGAAATATCAGCAATGATTTTACAAAAATTAAAAACAGATGCAGAAAATTATTTAGGACAAAAAGTAACACAAGCAGTTATTACAGTACCTGCATATTTTAATGATAGTCAAAGACAAGCAACAAAAGATGCAGGAAAAATTGCAGGACTAGAAGTTTTAAGAATTATAAATGAACCAACAGCAGCAGCATTAGCATATGGAATGGATAAAGAACAAGATCAAAAAATCTTAATTTATGACTTAGGAGGAGGTACATTTGATGTATCTATACTAGATATTGGCGATGGTGTATTTGAAGTTTTAGCAACAAGTGGAAATACACATTTAGGAGGAGACGATTTTGATAATGCTATTATAGATTATTTAGTATCAGAATTCAAAAAATCAAATGGAATTGACTTAAAATCAGACAAAATGGCAATGCAAAGATTAAAAGAAGCAGCAGAAAAAGCTAAAATAGAGCTATCAGGAGTACAACAAACACAAATTAACTTACCATTTATTACAGCAGATGCAACAGGACCAAAACATTTAGATATAACATTAACAAAAGCGAAATTTGAAGAGTTAATCCATGATTTAGTAGAAGGAACAGCAGGACCTGTAAATCAAGCTTTAAAAGATGCAGGATTATCAGCAAGTGATATTCACAAAGTTTTATTAGTTGGTGGTTCAACTAGAGTACCAGCAGTACAAGAAATGGTAAAGAAAATTACAGGAAAAGAACCAGATAAAGGTATCAACCCTGACGAATGTGTTGCAATAGGTGCAGCAATTCAAGGTGGAGTTCTTTCAGGAGATGTAAAAGACCTAGTATTACTAGATGTTACACCATTATCATTAGGTATTGAAACATATGGTGGAGTATTTACAAAATTGATTGAAAGAAATACAACAATACCAACTAAAAAATCACAAATATTCTCTACAGCAGCAGATGGTCAAACTTCAGTAGAAGTACATGTTTTACAAGGTGAAAGAGAAATGGCAGCATATAATAAAACTTTAGGAAGATTTCAATTAACAGGAATTCCAGCTGCACCAAGAGGAGTGCCACAAATTGAAGTAACATTTGATATTGATGCAAATGGTATTGTTCACGTATCTGCAAAAGATATGGCAACAGGAAATAGTCAAAATGTATCAATTACAGCATCAACAAACTTAACAGAAGAAGATATCGATAAAGCTGTAAAAGATGCAGAAGCACATGCAGCAGAAGACAAGAAAAAGAAAGAAGAAATTGAAGTTAAGAATAATGCAGAAAGTTTAGTATATAACAGTGAAAAAACATTAACAGATTTAGGAGACAAAATTAGTGGTGAAGAAAAAGCAAAAGTAGAAACAGAAATAGAAAATACTAAAAAAGCATTAGAAACAAATGACACAGAAAAAATCAAAGAAGCAACAGAAAAATTGACAAAAGTATTTTATGAAATGTCAGAGCAATTATACAAAAATACAAATCCAAATGAAGCTTCAGGAACAGAAACAAATACAAATACAGATAATCAAGATGGCAATGGAGATAATGGAAATGTATATGACGCAGACTATAAAGTAGAAGATGATAAATAAAGTTGAGAGGAAAAAACAATGGCTAGTAAAAGAGACTATTATGAAGTGCTAGGGGTAAACAAAAATGCAACTGATGATGAACTAAAAAAAGCATATAGAAAATTAGCAAAGAAATATCATCCAGATGCAAACCCTGATAATAAAAAAGAGGCAGAAGCAAAATTTAAAGAAGTAAACGAAGCCTATGAAACCTTATCAGACCCACAAAAAAGAAAAATGTATGACCAATTTGGACCAGATGGACCACAGGGCTTTGGAGGAGCTGGTGGACCATTTGGGGGCCAAGGTGGATATTACTCATATAATGGAACAGGCTTTGATGGATTTGGTGACTTTGGTGACTTAGGAGATATTTTCTCATCTTTCTTTACAGGAGGATTTAGTAGACAATCTGCAAGAAGTAGACAAAATGGACCTAGAAAAGGTGCAGATTTGAATTTGCGAATGGATATAACATTTGAAGAAGCATATCTAGGTGTAGAAAAAGAGATTGTAATAACGAGAAATGAAAAATGTAGTCATTGCCATGGAACAGGTGCAAAACCAGGCTCAAGCCCAATGAAATGCCCAAGTTGCCAAGGAACAGGACAAATCAGGCAAGTGCAAAATACTATTTTGGGTCAAGTACAAACAACTAGAACTTGTCCTGAGTGTCATGGAACAGGAGAAATTATTAAAGAACCTTGCGAAGTATGTAAAGGAAAAGGAACAATTAGAAAACAACCTAAAATTAAAGTACGCATACCGGCAGGAATAGATAATGAACAAACTGTAGCATTAAGAGGAGAAGGCGATCCAGGAGAAAAAGGTGGACCTAATGGTGATTTATATATTACTGTTAGAATCAAAAAACACAATATTTTTACAAGAAAAGGAAATCAGGTATTAAGTGAAATTCCAATTACAATTACACAAGCAACATTAGGAGCAGAACTTGAAATTCCAATGGTAGATGGAAGCAAGGAAAGTTATAAAATTCCAGAAGGAACACAAACAGGAACAAAATTTACTATACGAAATAAAGGATTTAAAAGTGTTAATTCTTCAATACAGGGAGACTATATTTTTACTGTAATTGTTCAAACTCCTAAAAAGCTATCAAAAGAGCAAAGAGATTTATTAACACAATTAGCAAAAACAATGAATGAACAACCACCAGTAAAAAAACGTGGATTGTTTGGATAATAAAAAGCTAAGATTTTAAATACCAAAATCTTAGCTTTTTTATGTACAGATTTTTATATAAAAAATGGCAAATTGCTAGACATTGAAAGAAAAAAAAGATATAATAGAATTGTCAAATCTTAGAAAAGGATATATTAAGTAAATGAAGAAAAAAGTATTATTTATTTCTAGTACAGGTGGACATTTAGAAGAATTATTACAGTTAAAACCTTTATTTGAAAAATATGATTATCATATTATTACAGAAAAAGATAAATCTAATATTAGCCTAAAGGAGGAATATGGTAAAAAGCTGTCTTTTTTACCATATGGAACAAGAGCTAAATTATTTACATATATTTTTAAATATTTATATTTGTGTATAAAGACAATTTATCTGTATTTTAAAATACATCCAAAGGTAATTATATCAACTGGAACACACACAGCAGGCCCAATGTGCGTGTTAGGGAAAATTTTTAGAAGTAAAATTATATATATAGAAACAATAGCAAATATAAATAAGAAAACTGCAACAGGTAGACTTATTTATCCAATTGCAGATTTATTTATTGTACAATGGGAAGAAATGTTAAAATTATATCCAAAAGCAGTATATGGAGGTTTAATATATTAAATGATATTTATTATGTTAGGAACACAAAATAATAGTTTCCACAGATTGTTAGAAGAAGTGGATAGATTAATAGAAAATGGTAGTATAAAAGAAAAAGTAATTGTACAAGCAGGTTATACGAAATATGAAAGTAAAAATTTAGAACAATTCAGTTTAATATCAAAAGCAGAAATTGGAAAGTATCAAGAGAAGGCATCTTTAATTATTACACATGGAGGTGGGGCATCTATAGTATCTTCATTAAAATTTGGGAAAAAAGTTATAGCAGTACCACGTAAACATCAATATGGAGAACATGTAAATGACCATCAAAAAGATATAGTAGATGCATTTACTAAAAAAGGATATATTATTGGAATAAATGATGTAGAAGAACTAGAAGAAGCAATTAAAAGAGCAAAAACTTTTCAGCCAGTAGAATATAAAGTAGATAATACTAAAATTTTAAATATAATAGAAAACTTTATTGAGCAAATTTAGAAAATATTTTAAACTAGCAAAAGGAGAAATATATGGAAGAGGATAGATTGATTTCACCAGAGTTAGAAGATGCAGGTGAAGAAAGATTAGAAAATTCATTAAGACCCAAGACATTGGAAGAATACATAGGACAAGATAAAATAAAGGAAAATATGAAAATATATATTGAAGCGGCTAAAAAAAGAGGAGAAGCATTAGATCATGTATTATTATATGGACCACCTGGATTAGGTAAAACAACTTTATCAAATATAATATCAAATGAAATGAATGCAAATATTAAAATTACGTCAGGACCAGCAATTGAAAAGCCAGGTGATTTAGCAGCATTACTTACAAATTTGTCTGAATTTGATGTACTATTCATAGATGAAATTCATAGGCTTAGTAAAAGCGTAGAAGAAATTTTATACCCAGCTTTAGAAGACTATACACTAGATATTATTATAGGAAAAGGACCAAGTGCTAGATCAATTAGATTAGATCTACCAAAATTTACACTTATTGGAGCGACAACAAAAGCAGGAGCATTAACAACACCATTGAGAGATAGATTTGGGATTGTTCACAGGCTAGAACTATATTCTGTTGAAGATTTAACTAAAATTGTTAAACGTTCTAGTAATATATTAAATGTAAAAATTGAAGAACCAGCAGCAATTGAGATTGCAAGAAGGTCAAGAGGAACACCTAGAATAGCAAATAGAATTTTGAAAAGAGTTAGAGATTATGCAGCTGTTTTAGGTGATGGAGAAGTCGACTTAAAAGTTACAAAGCATGCTTTGAATAAATTAGAAATTGATGAATTAGGATTAGATGAAATTGATAGAAAAATACTAGAAACTATGATTGTACAATATAGAGGAAAACCCGTTGGAATAGAGGCATTAGCTGCAACAATAGGAGAAGAAGTTGATACAATAGAAGATGTTTATGAGCCATATTTAATTCAAATTGGATTTATAGCTAGAACATTAAGGGGAAGGACTGTTTTGCCACCAGCATATGCTCATATGGGATATTCTTATTTGGAATAGGGAGAGAAAATGAAGAAAATATTAAAAAAAGAATACTTTTTAGCTATTTTGATATTTATCATAATTTTTAGCAGTATTTTAGTAAAGCCATTAGGAGATTTAGATGAACTTTGGAATTACAATGTAGCAAGAAATATAGCTGAGCGGAAAAATACCATATAAAGAGATTAGTACAATTACAACTCCATTATTACCATTTATTAATAGCATTTTTTTAATAATATCAAACCAACTTATTATAATGAGAATTTTAGCTGCTATACTAATGACATCTATATTTTATATGATTTTTAAAATATTAAAACGACTTACTAAAGAAACAAATATAAGTATAATTATTACAGCATTAATAGGTTTATTATTCCGTGAAATCTTTTGTATTGATTATAACTATATGTGTCTATTTCTTTGCTTAATCATTTTGTATTTAGAGCTAACCTCAGAAAAGAAAAATAAATCATTATTGATAGGTATCTTAGGAGGACTAGCAATTTGTACGAAACAAAGCATAGGAGCAATAATTGCAATAGCAGTTTTATTAAGACCTTTATTGGAAATAAGTAGCAAAGAGAATACAAAAATAGCATTCAAAGAAATTGGAAAAAGAGTATTAGGAATTTCTATACCAAGTGTTATTTTATTAGTATACCTTATCATTACTAATTCTTTTAACGATTTTTTAGATTATGCAATAAAAGGAATATCAACATTTGACAATAAAGTAGAATATAAAGCATTGTTAAAAAGTGATATGCTAGAAATAAGTATTTTATCAAGGATGATACCTATTACAATTATAGCAACTATTTTAACAAGTATAATAACAAAAATTATCTGTATCAAAAAAGTAGAAGTGCAAGAAGAAACAAGAGAAAAATTTACAAATATTCAAATTTTAACATTATATAGTTTACCAATGCTATTAGTTATTTATCCTATTGCAGATAGAATTCATTTTTTTATAGGTATAACAATCGCACTTATTTGCATAAGCTACTGTTTATTTTTATTAGGAAAAATTGGATATGATAAAATAAAGTATTCTAAGAAAAAGTTTCATTATAAAACTATAACATTGATAATAGGGGTAGGATTATTAGCAACAATAAGCTTACATGGCGTAATAAATATGCGAGAGTATATAAATAATTATAGATATGGAAAAATAAATAAAGAAATACAACATTTTGAAAATATTGAAATACCAGAATATTTGCAAGACAGAATTATAGAGATAGATAAATATATTGAAGAAAAAGAAAAACAAGGAATGACGGTATATATATTAGATGCAGAAAGTGCAGTTTATACTATTCCACTTAATAAATATACAAAAGACTATGATATGTTCTTAAAAGGAAATATTGGAAAAGATGGGGAACAAGGACAAATAGAAAAAATAAAAAAAGAAAAAAATGAAAATGTAATATACCTTGTAAAGAATGATAATGAAATATTAAATTGGCAATCACCAATAAAGGTTATTACATATATAAAAGAAAACTTAAGACATATAGGAGAAATAGAAATATATGATGCATATATGCAATAAAATAAAAGAAATAATAGTAAATAAAAAATATGAGATTAGCATTATTTTGTTAATTTTATTAGGAATTATTATTAGAATAATAGGAATTGATATATTGCCTAATGCTGCTAATGTAGACGAAATATCTTCTGGATATGAGGCATATAGTATTTTAAATTTTGGAATTGACAGAAATGGTAATTTTTTACCAGTATTTTTAGAGGCTTGGGGTGGTGGACAAAATGCATTATTAACTTATCTAATTATACCATTTGTCAAAATCTTAGGTTTAAACATTTTAGCAGTACGTTTACCAATGGCAATTATTAGCTCTATTTCTGTTGTATTATTTTATTTAATTTTGAAAAAAATGACAAATAAAAAAATAGCAAGAATAGGATTAGCATTTTTTGTAATATGTCCTTGGCATATAATGAAAAGTAGATGGGGATTAGAATCAAATTTATTTCCAGACTTAATTTTATTTGCAATTTATTTTATAATCACAGGACTAGATAATAATAAAAAGCAACTTTATTATATTGGATTTGGAATACTTGGACTTAGTAGCTATGCTTATGGAACTTCATACTTATTTCTACCAATATTTGTTATACCTATATTGATTTTGCTATATAAGCAAAAGAAAATTACAATTATGCAGGGAATTATATCAATTGTAATAGTTGCTATTATCTCATTTCCAATAATGTTATATGTAATAATAAATACCTTTGATTTACCACAAATAAACTTGCCATTTATGACTATTCCAAGACTACAAGTTAATCGTTTTCAAGAAATCACTTCAGTTTTTTCAATGAAAAATATATTAAATGCCATAGAAATATTAGGTATACAATCTGATAATTTGCAATGGAATGCAATTGAAGGATATGGAATAATATATTTATTTTCAAGTGTGTTTACTGTTATAGGAATTGTAAGAGCATTTTTAAAATCAACAAAAAAAGAAATAAAATATAATGAAATATTTAATATATGGTTAATTGCAGCATTATGCATATTACCAGTATGTGAGCCTAATATTAATCGCTTGAATATTATAATTATACCGATTATTTACTATACAATATTAGGAATTGAAGTAATATGTAATAAAAAGTATATTATATATGCAATTACAGGTATATACATGATTTCTTTTATTTCCTTTATGCAAACATACATAAAACAAGATAGTGGCTTAGGATATACCTTTGAAAATGGATTAGAGGAGCCAATAAAATATATAAAAACTTTAGGAGATAAAGACATATACATTACAAATCAGATTAAGGAACCATATATTTATGTATTATTTTATACAGAATATAACACAAAAGATTTTGTAGATACAGTTGAATATTTAAATCCAAATTCGCAATTTAGACAAGTAAAAGGCTTTAAAAATTATCATTTTACAAAAATTGATGATATGGTAAATAACAAAAATGTTGTATATATGATAAAATCAAGAGATAAAGATTTATATAAATTAGAAAATTTTAAAGTAACGGAATTTGATAAATATATAGTAATAGAAGGGACAAAGTAATATGAAATTATTAATGCATACTTGTTGTGCACCATGTAGTGTATATTGTATTGATTCTTTAAGGAAAGATGGAATAGAACCAACTTTATATTGGTATAATCCTAATATACATCCATATATAGAATATAAAACAAGAAAAGATACCTTAAAAGAATATAGTAAAATGATAGAAGTTGAAGCTATATTTGAAGAAGAATATGGATTAGATACGTTTTGCAAAAAAGTAATTGATAAATTAAATACACGTTGCCAAGATTACTGTTATCCAGTTAGATTAGAGAAAACAGCAAAATTTGCCAAAGAAAATGGTTATACAGCATTTACAACAACATTACTAGTAAGTCCTTATCAAAAACATGAAATAATTAAAGAAATAGGAGAAAGATTAGCTAAAAAGTATGGATTAGAATTTATTTATCGAGATTTTCGTGTTGGATTTAGAGAAGGACAAGCTAAGGCAAGAAAATTAGGACTATATATGCAAAAATATTGTGGATGTATTTTTTCAGAGGAATCTTCAAATTATGATCATATTATTTCTGAACAAAAAGTCCAACTTCATGAAAATAAAATAACACAGAGAAAAATTAGATTAGGTTGGGATGTAGCAAATTTAGAACTAAAGCCATACAAAAATGGTAATCAAGAACAAATTAAGTTTATCTATGATTTAAAAAAGGAAGTTTATCAAAGATATGTAGAAGAAATTTATGGAGAATGGAATGAAGAAATCCAAAAAAAGCTATTTGATAAATTTATGAAAGAAAATTCAAA
>CANQWU010000012.1 GCA_947627605.1 uncultured Clostridia bacterium | reverse complement strand
TACCAGAGCCAGCAGATATGGGAGGATATGAAGACCAAGTAATTATGGCGGCAGGAACATTTACAGAAGGCTCTACAATAGAATTAAGTTGTGATGGACCAATTAGAGAGCCATATATAGCATATTTGCAAGGTGGACTTACATATGAGTATGGAAAATATGGAATTTTAAAAGCAATTGAGGAAATGGAATAAGAATATGAAAGTAATTGTTATTGGTGGTGGACCTGCAGGAATGATGGCAGCAATCACAGCTGCAGAATCAGATAATCAGGTTACTTTAATAGAAAAAATGACTTCATTAGGTAAAAAACTTTTGATTACAGGAAAAGGAAGATGTAATATTACATCTTCTTTAGATATCTCTAAATTTATTAAAAATGTGCCAGGGAATGGAAGATTTTTATATAGCTGTTTTGAACAATATACTAACAAGGATATTATTCAATTTTTAAAAAAGCAAGGACTTGAAGTAAAAGAAGAAAGAGGTAATAGAATTTTTCCTATAACAGATAAAGCACAAGATGTATTGAATTGTTTTATAAAGAAAATAGAAGAATTAAATATTCACACAATATTAGGAGAAAAAGTGGAAAAGATTCTAGTAAATGAAACAGAAAATGGAAAAACTGTAAAAGGTGTGAAAACAAATAGACAAACAATTCATGCAGATAAAATAATACTAGCAACAGGAGGAAAAAGTTATCCATTAACAGGTTCAACAGGTGATGGATATAAAATAGCAAAAGAAATTGGACACACAGTAACAACAATTAAACCATCATTAGTACCTTTAGAAACGTTTGATGAAAAGAATAAAGAATTACAGGGCTTATCTTTAAAAAATATATCTATACAATTTATTGATAAAACAAAAAATAAGATAATTTATGAAGATTTTGGTGAAATGATATTTACACATTTTGGGATTTCTGGGCCAACTATATTAAGTGGATCAGCACATTTAGTTAGATATAAAAATATAGAAGAATTATTAAAAAATCATAATATTATATTAAAAATAGATTTAAAGCCGGCATTATCACCAGAAAAATTGGATAGCAGAATTTTAAGAGATTTTGAGGAAGAAAAAAACAAGCAATTTAAAAATAGTTTGGATAAGCTATTGCCACAAAAATTGATTAACCCAATAATTGAAGAAACAGGAATAAATCCAACAAAACAAGTAAATACAGTAACAAAACAGGAAAGACAAAAAATAGTGCAAATACTTAAAAATTTTGAAGTAACAATAAAAGGATTTAGACCAATAGAAGAAGCAATTATTACAAGTGGTGGAATAAATATTAAAGAAATCAATCCAAAAACAATGGAATCAAAATTAGTAAGCGGATTATATTTTGCTGGGGAAATTATAGATGTAGATAGTTATACAGGTGGATTTAATTTGCAGATTGCATATTCAACTGGATATGTAGCAGGAAAAGGAGAAGTATAGTATGAATGAATTCTTGACAATAAAACAAGAGACATCAGCTGAAATATCAGAGAAAAAATCAAAATTTATTGCAAATATTATACCAGTAGAAAGCAGAGAAGAAGCAGAAGCGGTAATTAAAAAAATAAAAAAGATGTATCATGATGCAAGGCATAATTGTAGTGCTTATCGTGTAATAGAAGAAAATTTAGTAATTGAAAAATCTAGTGATGATGGAGAACCATCTGGAACTGCAGGAGCACCTATGCTTAGTATTCTACAAAAGAATAATTTGTGTAATGTTGTAATAATTGTTACAAGATATTTTGGAGGAATATTACTTGGAACAGGTGGACTAGTAAGAGCATATTCAGAAGTAACAGCAAAAGCAATTGATAATGTAGAAGTAATTAAGAAAGTTATAGGACTTCAAATGGAAATAACTATTGACTATTCTGAATATGAAAAATTTAAATATTATTGCCAAAAACACAAAATAAATATAGAAAATATAGAGTATGAAGAAAATATTGTATGCAATATTACATTAGAAGAAAGTAAAAAAGAAAAATTATTAGCAGATTTTGAAACAAAGAAAATAAATTTAGAAGATTGGAAAGAATTTGATAAAAAATATATAGAAAAAAGTATAATAAAATGACAGTTTCATAAACAAAATTGGAAAAGATTTACAATTTTATTGCAAACCCTCAAAAAAATAAGTATAATGCAAATTGTTGAAAATACAACAGAAAAATTTAGGAGGGAAAACAATGAAAGAAAAAATTACTTTACTAATTGCTGATGACAATCAAGAATTTAGCCAAACTCTTGCAAGATATTTAGAAAAGCAAGAAGATATGGAGGTTATAGGAATTGCCAAAGATGGTGTAGAAGCTGTTGATATGATATCAAATACAATACCAGATATTGCAATTATAGATATCATTATGCCACATTTAGATGGAATAGGTGTATTAGAAAAGGTAGCAAAAATGGAAATAGAAAAAAGACCAACTTGCATTATGCTTTCAGCAGTAGGACAAGATAAGATTACTCAAAGAGCGATTGCATTGGGAGCAGAATATTATATAGTAAAACCATTTGATATTGAAGTTCTTATACAAAGAATTAGACAAATTAAAAATCATGTACCAACAAGTAGTGGAAATGGATTTTTAATGAAAGAGGAAAAACAACAATACATTTCAATACCAAATGAAAGCAAAAACCAAAAACAAAGCTTGGAAGCACTAGTAACAAATGTAATACACGAGGTTGGTGTTCCAGCACATATAAAGGGATATCAATATTTAAGAGAAGCAATTATTATGGTAGTAAATGATATAGATGTTATAAATCAAATTACAAAAAGCTTATATCCTCAAATTGCATCAAAGTATAGTACAACACCTTCAAGAGTTGAACGCGCTATTCGTCACGCAATAGAAGTAGCATGGGGAAGAGGCCAACAAGAAGTAGTAGAAAACATATTTGGCTACACAATTTCAGCAGCAAAAGGAAAGCCAACAAATTCAGAGTTTATCGCAATGATAGCAGATAAGCTAAGGTTAGAATTAAAAAGTGCTTAAGAAAATGACAAGCAATTACGAGAAGCATAATGCAAAGCTGGAAAAAATTGTAACCAAACCAATAAACACAATAAAAATACATATAGATTAAGTAAAAAATCCGCACTCATAGCGATAAACATATATGAATAAAAGCGATAAACTTTTCCTATTTATTGGGTTAATGTTTTAATTTATTTATAAACATTAGTTCAATGAAAGGAGAAGTTTTTTATTATGGAACAAATTGATTATGATGTAGACGATTTTATGACATATTGCGAAGTAAAGAATTTGTCAAAAAAGACACTAAAAAGCTATGACCAAACACTAAGATTATTTGCTTTATATCTAAAAAAGCAATATAATGTTAAAGAAGCGGGGGAAGTGAGGGAAATACATATTAGAGAATATATCAAATATTTACAAGAACGAGGGAAATATACAGTAGTAGCAAATGATAACACAAAAAAGGTAAATTTTCCAGAGAATAGGGAAGATTACAAAAAAGAAATAAGCAAAACAACTATAAATAACTACATAAGAAATATAAAAGTATTTTTCAACTATATGTATGACAACAGATATATCAATAATAATCCTATTAGAAGAGTAAGACAATTAAAAAATCAAAGAAAAGTAGTGGGATATATAGACGATGTGAATATGAATAAGCTATTAAAAAGTTTTGATTTATCAAAATTCCACGAATATAGGGATTATGTTATCACACAACTTGTTTTTGATACTGGAATGCGAATAGGGGAAACACTTTTGATAAAGGAGAATGATATTGATTATGTCAGGAGAACGATACTACTACCAGCAGAAAATACAAAAGGAAAAAAGGATAGATATGTATTTTTTTCGCCAGAAATGCTAAAAGAATTGAAAAGGTGGCTACAATATAAAGATAGATACAAAGAATGTGAATATGTATTTTGTACCACAAGGGGAACAAGTTTAAAAATAAGCAATTATGAAACAAATTTTAGAAAGTATGGAGAAAGGATAGGACAAAAGGAAATACACCCTCATATGTTACGTAATAATTTTGCTAAAAGATTTTTAATGAATGGTGGAGATATATATACCTTGTCAAAAATTTTGGGACATTCAAGCGTAACAGTAACAGAGGAAGCATATTTGGATTTACAAAATGAAGATTTAAGAACAAAGTATCAAAAGCATTCGCCATTAAGTAATTTAAAAAGAGCATAGAAAGGGTGGTAAAATTGAGTAATATAGATAAAAAAATAAAAGAGTTAATAACCATATTAGAAAAAGAAGAATGGACAATGATAGATTTTGAAGCGGTGGGAACACTTAACATACAAATTTCATTACATAAGCCAAAATACAGATATTTAAAGACAAAAGACTATATACAATTATATGATAAAATAACAGGTAAAAAAGTTGCAATAGATATAATTACAGCAAGGAAAATAGAAATAAATGAAGCATTAAAGGAATATGAAATTTTGCTAGATAACGGACAATATATTAAAATAAAAATGTACTAAAATAAAGAAAGGGGATAAAACTATGAGAAGGATAAAAGAACAAGAATTTTTGCAAACAATTCATAAATTACAAGGGAAAAAAGTTATTATAGAAATAGAAGATTTACTACAAGCAAAAATTACAATAGAAGAAATGGAATGCAAAATTCCATACCTGTCAAATGTTGTAAAAATGCAAAATAAGAAAGAAAATAGCTACATTGATATAAACTTAACGTTGGCATATAAAATCACAGCAAATGACGAAATGAACGCATTTAAAGTCTACTGTGATAATGATGTTGTAATTACAATTCAAGAAGGGTAAAAAAAGCGCGCGAAAAGTCAAATATTTAACTTTTCTGCGCTGTTTTTCTTTGATTGAGGAAAAGCCTGAGAGTTTTTGCTAAGTCCGCAAATATAATTCATATCAACATCGTACAATTGCGCAAGTTGTATTAGACTACCAACAGGAATGCGAGAGTTACCGCAATTCATAATCAGCATATGTGCGTTGTCCAACGCAAAGAACGTCAGCGACTTGCTGTTGGGTATAATAACTTTGTATCCTCAACTGTTTAATAATATTACTAATAATATCATAACAATTCATAAGCAGACCTCTTTTCTACCAATAAAGATAGGCAAAATGTACCTATCTTTATTTAATCTCTATATATTTTTTAGTTGTTTCCCGTAATAGGCTCAATAACTAAATTACCGATTGTGTTTTTTTTTTAGAAGTTCTTCTTTTTGTTACATCATTTTTGTTGACAATAACTTTTGAGCATTCGCCAATGATTTTAGTCAAATAATCTTCGGAATTTAATTTTTTTGTGCTTCCTGTTAATTCGCTAGCATCGTTTATTTTTCTTACGTTTTCAAAAAATTCTGGTGGACAAATTGTTTGTTTTGTTGCAGTATCAAGAACAATTTTCATAATATCAATCCTTTCTTTTTACAATTTATGACTTTATATTATCAAAAAACATTTCAAAATACAGTATTATAGAATAACTAACTCTAAAATAGAAGCATAAACTCTAAAGATATGGAATGATATACTCTAATGTAGAGAAAATAACACTAAATCAAACATTAAAGAACGGAAATGCCTTTTGTATCAATAAATTGCGGTTAGAAAGTAACACTCTAAAATAGAGAAATATACACTAAAACAAAATATAAAAATAAAAAAATATAATAAAGAAGCGGAAATATGGAAAAAATAAAGCTTTTTTATGCAATAGTATAAGGTAACGGCGCGCGAAAATTGAATGTTTGAAATTTGCTACAAATCGCATTATAATAAAAGGGGAAATATAAGACCTTACGAGCGCGCCCACACATATAGATTCTTTGAAAAAAAGAAAATATACAAAGTCGAATATTTGAGAAGTTTTTTTTATAACATCTATATAATATTTATACATAATCTATGAGCAAGTAAAATACTTGTTAAAAATAAAAAAAAGGAGATAGAGAAATATGAATATTGAAAAAGAACAAGTTATAAATAGAATGAAAGAAGCAAAAGAGTATGGATTAAAGTATTCTACACTTGCAAGAGGAATTGGCTTAACGCCAACAAGTATATATATGTTTGTGAATGGTACATATAATTTAGCAAAAAATAAACAATTAGAAGCGCTATGTTACATAGAAAGTTATATAGAACAAGTAAGAAAACAATTAAAACAATTAGAAAAACGAGGAATTAAGATTGATGAATACAATTGGTAAACAAATGCAAGAAATTATACAAAACAACATTCCAACAAATATAAAAGTGAAACTTCCAACGCAACAATATGACAGTGAACAAGGTATGTTAAAAGAAATACTAGAAACAGAAAGAATAATACAAATAGAAATTGAAAAAATAAGAAATTTAATACAAGATATATGGAATACAACAAATAATTCAAAAAATAAATATGATTATTATAACGTGCCAAAAGGATATAACTATTATAATAGTTAATATGGGGGTTAGTTTTAGGAAATTTCCTCAAACAAAAAATAAAAAGGGTTTTTGTCTGGATTTATCAGTAAGTTAGAATAAAAAAATAGAAAAGCAATAAGCCAAAAATACAATAATAAAAAATAGAAAAAAATAATAATAGTATAATAATAAAAATAAATATTATTAGGGACAAAAACAGAAAAAGGTCAAAATATAAATAGAGGGGAAAGCCAAAAGCATTGAATTTTTCTGTGCTTTTCGAGCCCACAATTTATTGGACTTATGCGTTACTTGCAAAAAGGTGCATACTTACCATAGGAAAACTATGGCAATTGAGTAGGGGGGTATGCTGTATTAGATTACGAGCTCTTTTTCATTAGTTTTCGCCTTGTGCATTGACACAAGTTGCCCTATACGTGCGATAAGAAAGTATGTTGAAACGTAAGCAGTAGGCGGGGGATTATAAAAAACTAACGGGTGATGTAAAATAATATAATATAAATACTTATAAATATATAAATATAAGTATTTATATTTATTATATATATTAGCCCCTACTCGCTGAACTATGTCATTTTGTAAGTAGAAAGTTAATAAGTAATGAAGTTAAAAAAATAAAATGTTGTGTTTCCAAAAATGTTCAAAAAGGTATACCTTTACGAACATACAAAAAGTACTAAAAATAATATTCGTAAAACTTATAAAAATATTTTACGAATATTCGCAAATAAGTATTGACTTTTACGAACATATACTATATAATAGTAACAGAAAAAGGAAAGGGGTTTTGAAAATGAAAGAACAAAAAGTATATGGATATGTAAGAGTAAGTACAAAGGAACAAAATGAAGAAAGACAAATACAAGCAATGCTAGAATATGGAATACAAAAAGAAAGAATTTTTATAGACAAACAAAGTGGTAAGGACTTTAACAGAACAGAATATCAAACTTTAAAAAGAATGTTAAAAGACAGTCCCAATAGTTTGCTCGTGTTACATTCTATTGATAGATTAGGAAGAAACTACAAAGAAATAACAAAAGAATGGCAAGAGTTAACAACGGAATGCAAAGCAGATATAAAGGTTTTTGATATGCCTTTACTAGATACAACACAGTATAAAGACCTTTTAGGCACATTTATTAGTGATTTAATATTACAAGTTCTTTCATTTGTTGCAGAACAAGAAAGAAAGAATATAAAGAAAAGACAAGCAGAAGGAATTGCAGTAGCAAAAGCAAGTGGAAAAGAATTAGGCAGACCAAAAGCAGAAATAACGCAAGAATTTATAGAAGAATGGAAAAAATGGAAGCAAGGAAAACAAACAGCAAACCAAACAATGATAAACACAAATACAAAAAGAACAACATTTTATAAATTATCAAAAAAACTGGAAAAAGTGGAACAATAAAGTCCACTTTTTTGCTTACTAATCTTCTAAGTTATTCAAACCATATTCAATAATTTGATTTATGACACTATTAAAACTTAGGTTGTTTTTGTCTGCAAGTTCTGTTATTTTGTCGAACGTTTCTCCACTTATGCGTATTGTTCTAGTAACGGTATCATTGTTCTTAGAAAATTTTTCAATCTTTAATTTTCCCATAAAATCACCTATTACATATTGTAACTAAAAAAATATTAAAAATAAGTACACAAAACTGTGTACAAACAAAATTTGTTGTGATATAATTCGATATATAGAAAAAGAAAGGGGAATTAAAAATGAATAAAAAGAAATTTTTTGTTGCAGTAACGTGTATAGTTAGTATTTTATTATCTTCTATTGTATATGCAGAAACATATAAAACTATGAAATATTTTGAGCCAAAGATATTAGAATATGAAAATGACTATATTTTAGCAAATTTAACGTCAGGGGTCGCGCCACGGAGGTAACTATGGTAGTAGTGTGGAATTTGAGATAAATAGTGTAGTTTTAATAAACAAATATGATGTAAAAGATATTGAATATCAACTAATACCTTTGGATTATCAAACAGCAAAAGAAATAAAAGAGTTAAAAAATACCTATTCAATAGAATTAGAACAAAAGAAGAATGAAATAGTAAAAAAACAATTAGAAGCACAAAGAGAAAATTCAGGAATTACAGTTGAAGAAGTTAATAGATTGATTGATGAATATAATAATGAAGTTTTGAAAAGAGAAAAAGAAATTAGAGATAAATACCCTAAATATGACGAAAATAATTGGAAAAAACTAGAAGGTATGAAGATTGAATATAGTAGTAATAACACAGCAGTCATAGTTTTTCTTGCTAAAGCAACATATAAGAATGGAAAAATAGGATATTATACAACAGAAGGTAATATGAATTATGAATTTTTAGAAAAAGAATATCAAATACAACAAGAACAACAACAACAACAGCAACAAGAACAAGAACAACAACAGCAACAACAAGAACAGCAAAAACAAGAAGAACAGCAACAACAACAAGAGCAACAACAAGAACAGCAAAAACAAGAAGAACAACAGCAAGAAAAAGAGCAAAAACAAGTGCAACAAAAAAATAATAATGAACAAGCAACAACAAAAACAACAATAAGCAAATTGCCATTTGCTGGATTGAATGTAGGGATTATATTTGCAATAATAGGAATAGCAATCATAGGAACAATTTTCTATATAAAAAAAGAATATTGGAAAGATATAAAATAAATATATGAGCAATAGAAAAGTCTATTGCTCGTTTTTTTAGCGCGAAAAGTCGAATATTTCACTTTTTATTTTTTTATGCTACGCGCGCCAACTATCAATAAAAATTTTTTTTCAAAAACGTATCTATTGGTATTGACTATATAGAAAAAACGTAATAAAATAAGGCTATAAATAAATTAAAAGAAAACCAATAAAGGAAATGCGAATTTTATACGAAAACAAAATCAAGTATTCTACATAAGTGCTATAAGAAACAACGCAAATGGGGAAGAGGACAACAAGAAGTAGTAGAAAATATATTTGGCTATACAATTTCAGCAGCAAAAGGAAAACCAACAAATTCAGAATTTATCGCAATGATAGCTGATAAGCTAAGGCTTGAATTGAAAAGTGCTTAAGAAAACTACAAACAATTACGAGAAGTATAATGCAAAGCTGGAAAAAATTGTAACCAAACCAATAAACACGATAAAAATACATATAGATTAAGTAAAAAATCCGCACTCATAGCGATAAACATATATGAATAAAAGCGATAAACTTTTCCTATTTATTGGGTTAATGTTTTAATTTATTTATAAACATTAGTTCAATGAAAGGAGAAGTTTTTTATTATGGAACAAATTGATTATGATGTAGACGATTTTATGACATATTGCGAAGTAAAGAATTTGTCAAAAAAGACACTAAAAAGCTATGACCAAACACTAAGATTATTTGCTTTATATCTAAAAAAGCAATATAATGTTAAAGAAGCGGGGAAAGTGATTGAGTAAAGTGAACCCAAGATGTCAAATAAAAAAATGATGGGCTTTATTATGCCTAAATAATTTCGAATAAAAAAGCAAAAAAATCAAAATAATTAGAAGATTGTTATTAGAATAATATAATTGTGATATGTTAATACTAATTATGGAGGCAAATATGAAAGTTTCTTTTTTAAAATATAAAGATGATATTTCGAGTTATAAAATCCCAAAAGGGCTTGGTATGGATGTGTTTGAAATTGAAAAACCTGAACAAATAGATAATAAGCTTGAAGAATTAAAAAATAACAACTATACCACAATTTTTATACCAAGTGATCTAGCAAGTTTTTCTGAAAAACTAATTAACAACTATAAATATAGCACTCAATTAAATATTGTAATTACACCTAGTAAAAAGTAAAATGATATGTATAAACTAGAAAATTATGGAAATAATTAAAATAACTACATAATTTTTTAGGAGGTTTACAAATGGAAACAAGTAATCTAAAAAATATGGTGGTGCTAAAAAATGTACCATCAAATATGATTGAAGAAGCAATGATAGTGTTAAAGAAAAATATTAAACTTAAAGAAACAGAACTTCAAAATTGTATTGAAAATGAAATAAATAAAAATACAAAAAAAGATATTTCGAAAGAAAAGTCAAAAGATTATATTATAAAAGAAGCAGAAATGATTATTGACCATTATATGACCAACATAGAAAATAATAAAAAGAAAGAAATTTTGAATAAAAAAATAAATAGAAAATACAAAAAAATGAAAAAATATCTGTATATTACATCAATATTATGCTTTATAGAAATGATATTTATATTTATAAAATAAATCATAAAAACATCTCATCTTGAATACGATTAAAAAAAGGACATGATATAACCAAGGAAGAGGTGTTTTTTATATGGAAAAAAGTATTTCAGTAGAAGAAAGAATAAGACGAGCTGAAGAAATATATCTAAGAAGGAAAAATCTAAATGATACTCAAAATAGAACACAGAAACTACCAATAAATGATAATAAAAAAGATATAAAATTACTTAAGAAAATGATAATGCAAATACTAATATGTATTTTTATATATTTTTTAATATATACAATACAAAATAGTGGCAGTATTTTTTCTGAAAATATAATCAATAAAACAAGAGAAATACTAGCATATGATACTAATTTTGCAGAAATTTATGAAACAGTAAAAAATGCAATTATAACTTTTAATCAAAACATACAGGGAAATGAAAAACAAGAGGAGCAACCTAAAGTAGAAGAACAACAAAATGAAATAACAGAGGAAGAACAAAAAGTGCAAGAAGTAAAAGAAGTACAAAACCAGGAAGCAATTGGTGGGGCTGAAGAAGGACAAACTGAAATGCCATTAACACAAGAAGAACAAGACATACAAAATGTAAAAAATACAACAACATTTATAAAACCAATATCAGGAACAATTACATCTAGTTATGGATATCGTGAAACAGCGACAGGAACAGTTCCTAAAAACCATACAGGTACAGATATAGGAGCTAATTTAGGAACAAAAATATATTCAAGTACAGAAGGAGAAGTAGTATTAGCATCAGAAGAAGGAGACTATGGGAAACATTTAAAAATACAAATAGGAGAAGTAAGTATTATTTATGCACACTGTAACAATTTATATGTAAAGCAAGGAGACCATGTAACACAAGGACAAGAAATAGCAGAAGTCGGCTCAACTGGAAATTCAACAGGACCACATTTACATTTTGAAATTCGATATCAAGAAAGAACAGTTAATGCTCAGAATATCTTAGATTTATAGAGAGAAAAACAATGAGATTTCGTATTGATTTAAAATTATTTCTAATTGCATTTATTTTTATATTTACAAAACAAATACATATTTACATATTAATGATGGGGTTTGCAATATTACATGAATTAGGACATCTATTTGCAGGCATTTTTCTAAAAATGAAGCCAGAGAAAATAGAAATTATCCCAGTGGGAATAACAATATCATTTAAAGTATCAATAAAAGATATGAACAAAAAAATAGGAAAATCAAATATGCTAGAATTAAAGAAATTGTTTGTAGCTTTGGCAGGACCAATAACAAATTTAATTATTATTTTAATAACTGTAAATATGCAGATGGAGATTATAGAGCAAATTGAAATTATATATGCAAATATATGTATTTTTATATTTAATATGCTACCAATATACCCATTAGATGGAGGAAGAATTATAAAAGGGTTAATAGAAATAAAAAAAGGAAGGAAAAAGGCCAATTATTATACAAATAAGTTATCACTTTTTATTACAATTTTATTTACAATATTATCGATAGTTGTCATATATCATAATTTAAATATATCAATTACCTTAATAATGATATATATATGGATTTTAGTTATAAAAGAAAATAAACTTGCAAACCGTAAACAAAAAATCTATGAAATATTAGAAAAAAACTATTGAAAAAAAAATAAAAAAATAGTAAACTATACTAAAGAAAAGTAAACCTAGAAGGGATGTGCTAAAGATGAAACAAAAAAATGAAAATGGAATGACACTAATTTCATTAGTAATTACAGTCATAGTATTAATTCTTGTATCTTTTTCGGTTTCTACAAACTTAAAGAATAATGCTGACTTGCAAAAATTAGTATATTTACGTAATGATATCGAGAATTTAGAAGGAAAAGTAGAAGAATTTTTTGATGAATATGGAGAATTACCAGCAAGTATAGAGTACACAGATATTAGTAATTTAAAAGACGTTTTTAGTTCAGCAGAACTTTCTAGTGATTTTTATGTAATAGATTTGCAAACAATGCAAGGATTAAGTTTGCACTATGGAAAAGATTATGACAAAATAAAAAATGTTGACCCAGATAGAACTACAGAAACAGTCAATGAATATAAAGATGTGTATATCATAAACAAAACGACACATAATATTTTTTATGTACAAGGAATTTCAATAAAAGAAAATGGAAAAACAATAATATATTATACAAGCAAAGGAAATTCTAAAGACTTTAATGGAACTAATGTTGCCAATCCACCAGAAATGTTAAGTGGAATGAAAAAAATAATGTATAAGAATCCAACCAATACTCAAAAAGGAGAAATAATTGAAGAGGGAGACGAAGGCTTTGAAGAAAACCTTTGGTATTCATATGAAAATAAGAAGTGGGCAAATGCACAGTCAAAAGATGGAAGTTTATGGGTATGGATACCTAGATTTGCATATAAAATTGAAGATCCAACATATAATGCAGATCAAACAACAATCAATGGAGGAAAAATAAAAATAAAATTTTTGATAGGGACAACAGACGATTACTATGATGATGATGGAAGCAGAAAAACGGCACAAAGGCAAAAGTCATTAGATGAAAATGTAAATACAAAAGCACAAGAGTATACAGTACATCCAGCCTTTACAGATGAAAGCAATGTTGAATATGCCAATGGCGGTTGGGATAAAGAATTAACTGGAATTTGGGTAGCGAAATTTGAAGCTGGATATACAGAAGAAAGTGATACACAACCAACATTCCAGGGACTAAAATACTCAATGAATGGCATAAACCAAGAAGAAGCATTTAATATTTCAAAAGGAATAACAGAGGTTGGAAATAATTATGGATTTTCAAATGTGACAACAGATAGCCATTTAATGAAAAATAGTGAATGGGGAGCTGTAGCATATCTAAGTCAAAGCCAATATGGATTAAATGGAAATGATATCTCAAATAATTTTGTTTCGTTAAAAAGTATAGAAAATGCATCAAATATACAAAAGGGAAAATTTAGTGTAACAGGTGTAACCTCTGGATTACCAAATGGAGATAAACTAATAATAACAACAATGAATAATATCAATAATACTAGAATGAATTTACCAAATGACGAAGGAGTATATACATGGAATCAACAAAATGGTCAAAGTGCAAGCTCAACAGGTACAATATACGGAATATATGATTTAAGCGGAGGAGTAAATGAAATAATATCAGCATGTATGTCAACATCCCAAAGTACAAAATATATTAAAGGCTATAAACTAGGAGAAGTAAATTCACAAGATGAAAATCAACTCAAGAAAGCAAACTATAAAGCAAATATGAAAATTTATGGAGATGCTATTTTTGAAACTTCAAAAGACGGAATAGGAAATACAAGCTGGTATCAGGATAGTTCAAACTTTTTTGGAAAGACAACACCATATATGGTTAGAGGAGGATCAATTTCACAAAATTCATATGAAAATGGATTATTTTCATTTACTCAAACAAATGGAGAAGCTTCATACAATATAGGATTTAGACCAGTATTAGTAAAAAAATAGACAGACAAAAAACGCAGATAAAAAATCTGCGTTTTTATACGTAAAAAATCGACTTTTCTCATATTTTTATGCAAACTCAATTGACTTTTGAATAATTTCGTTATATTATAATAATATCAAATTTGAGCATCATAAAATCCTAAGGAGGAAATAATTATGGGAGAAGTAATTGTAATCACATCTGGTAAAGGTGGAGTAGGAAAAACAACAACGACAGCAAATTTAGGAGCAAGTTTAGCAGTAGAAGGTAAAAAAGTAGCCTTAATAGATACAGACATTGGGCTAAGAAATCTAGACGTTGTTATGGGCTTAGAAAATAGAATTGTATATGACATTGTTGATGTCGTAGAAGGAAAATGTAAATTAAGACAAGCCCTTATTAAAGACAAAAGATTTAAAGAATTATACCTATTACCAGCAGCTCAAACAAGAGACAAAAGTGCAGTAAATGAAGAACAAATGAAAAAAGTAACAAAAAAACTAAAAGAAGAATTTGACTACATTCTAATAGATTGCCCAGCAGGAATTGAACAAGGATTCAAAAATGCAATAGCAGGAGCAGATAGAGCCATTGTTGTTACGACTGCTGAAATATCTGCTATTCGTGATGCAGATAGAATTATTGGATTGTTAGAATCTTCTGAAATTAAAAATCCAGAATTAGTTATAAACAGAATTAGACCTAATATGATAAAAAAAGGTGAAATGATGGATGTAGATGACATAGTTGACTTATTATCAATTAACCTAATAGGCGTAGTACCTGATGACGAATATATTATTACACAAACAAATAAGGGAGAGCCGGTAATTCAAAATAGGAAAGCACCATCAGGAAAAGCATATATGGAAATTGCTAAAAGAGTATTAGGAGAAAAAATAGAAGTTACAATACCAGGAACTGAACAAGGTTTTTTTGCTAAATTAAAACACCTATTCAGAAGATAATGAAATAATTGCAAGAGGAAGGGGTAAAAAGAATGTTTGAAAATATTATCAAATTCTTTAATAAGACGAGAAATAAAGAAGAGAAGAAAGATACAGGCAAATCAAAAAATGCTGCAAAAGAAAGACTACATCTAGTTTTAATGCAAGACAGAGCAAATGTATCTGCTGACTTTTTAGAACTTATGAAACAAGAAATTATAGATGTAATAAAAAAATATATTGAAGTAGATGAAAAAGCAATAGATGTTAGATTGACTAACAAGGAAAATGATGATGGAACAAATGGAGCACCAGCATTATATGCGAATATCCCCATTGTTAGTATAAAAAATGAAGCAAGAAAAGTAGACAAAAAGCAGATAAAAGATAACAAAGAAGATACATTAAAAGAAGTTGAAGAAGAACAAAAAAGTGAAGAGAATGAAATTAAAGAGAAATCAGTTAATATAGAAAAAGAACAGAAGCAGGAAGATGAAAAAGACATTGAAGCTGTAAAAGAAGAAGCAAAAGAAGAACAAGAGAAAATTCAATTAGAACAAAAAACAACTGAAGAGCAAGACAAAATTAATGAAAAAGAAGTAGTACAACCAATAGATAAAAAACAAGAAATAGAACAAGTAGAGAAAAAAGAGACTATAGAAGAAAATAAACAAGAAAATAAAAAAAGTAAGGAAGAAGAACCTAAAAAAGAAAAAAAGAAAACAACTAAAAAATCAGATAAGGCAAGCAAAAATAAAGAATAAAGAGAGTTTATATAATGCGAAAAAAAGAATTAAAAAATATGGAATGGGTAATTGTTGTTGTTGCAATTATTTTATCCATCATTGGATTGGTAGCATTATTTTCAGCAACACAAAATACCGATTATGATGAATTTCAAAAACAGCTTATATGGTTTGGAATAAGTCTAGCAATTATGATAGCGTTTATGTTTATTAACTATGAGACACTTGTTAGACTATCTCCATTTTTTTATGGTACGTTTTTAATACTTTTATTTGCAGTATTATTTACAACACCAATAAATGGAGCAAGTAGTTGGTTTACAATTGGTAGTTTTTCTTTTCAACCTGGAGAATTTGCAAAAGTATTTGTAATTTTGTTTTTAACAATGGTTATCAATAAAATTCAGCAAAAAGGCAAACAAGAAATAAATAAACCATTAAAAATATTAATTATATTATCTGCTTTAATGGTACCTGTCTTGCTAATAGTTAAACAACCAGATTATGGGACAGCAATTGCGTTCTTTGTTGCAACAGCATTAATGCTTTTTGCAGCAGGCATTGATAAAAAATATATAATTTCAGTAATTTTATTAATTGTAATTGCAGTTCCATTATTATACAATTTTGTATTACCAGAACATGCAAAAACAAGAATTGATATATTTTTACATCCAGAATCAGATCCAAGAGGAGCAGGATATAATATTTTACAATCAAAATTAGCAATAGGAGCAGGTGGACTTACAGGAATGGGATTATTAAAAGGAAATCAAACACAATTAGGCTTTTTATATCCAAAAACAACAGACTTCATATTTTCTGTTATAGGAGAAGAAATGGGATTTTTAGTAGCAGGTTTAATTATAATCTTATATGTCGTTTTAGTTACAAAAGCATTATATATTGCAAAGACGGCTAAAGATAGTGTAGGAACAGTAATAGCATCTGGAATAGCGGGGATTTTTATGTTTCATATGATAGAGAATATAGGAATGGTAATGGGATTATTACCAATTACGGGAGTTCCACTTCCATTTATAAGTTATGGTGGTAGTTCAATGATTACTAATTATATGATGATAGGAATTTTGTTAAATATCAGTGGAAAAAGGCAAAAATCAATATTTGTAAAATAAGGGCAATTGAGGAAAAATATATGTTCCTCATTGCTTTTTTAAAGGAGAAAATAATGTATTTAAAAGCAGTAAAAATAGGTAATTTAAAAATTGAAAATAATATATTTTTAGCACCAATGGCTGGAATTACAGATAAAGCATATAGAAAAATTTGTAAAGAGTTAGGAGCAGGATTAGCATTTACTGAAATGATAAGTAGTAAAGCAATTTTTTATAATGACAGTAAAACTAAGTTATTGATGGATACAAAAGGAGAAAAAAAACCAATAGGATTTCAAATTTTTGGTAGTGAAGAAGAGAGTATGGCATTTGCTAGTAAATATATAAGTGAACAAGCAGATATTATAGATATAAATATGGGATGCCCAGCACCAAAAGTTGTGAAAAATAATGATGGAAGCAAATTGTTATTAGATATTCAAAAAGCAGAAAAAATTATTAAAGCAGTTGTAAAAAATACAAATAAGCCAGTTACAGTTAAAATCAGAAAAGGATGGGATAAAGATAATATTGTAGCAATTGAATTTGCTCAGATGGCAGAGAAAGCAGGAGCATCTGCTATAACAATACACGGAAGGACAAGAAGTGAATTTTATTCAGGAAAGGCAGATTGGGATATTATAAGAAAAGTGAAAGAATCAGTTAGTATTCCAGTAGTAGGCAATGGTGATATTATAGATGAAGATACGGCATACAAAATGTTTGAAACAACAGGAGTAGATGCTATTATGATTGGAAGAGGAACATTTGGAAATCCATGGATATTTAAAAAAATACAACATTTTTTAAAGACAGGAGAAAAATTGCCAGAAACAACAAAACAAGAAAAATTGGAAATAATAAGAAAACATATTGCTTTAGAATTAGAAGAAAAACCAGAAATTACAGCAATTAGAGAACTAAGAAAACCAATAGCATGGTATACAAAAGGATTAAAAGATTCTAGTGAATTTCGTGATAGAATAAATCAAATAGAAACAGCAAAAGATTTATTAGAAGAAATAGAAACATATTTTAATAATTTATAAAAAACTAAATTAATTTTTTTACAATTATATATATGAATAAAAAAGTATTTTTAGAATAAGTATGAACAGGAGGGATTAATTTGAAAAAGAAAATCATACTTATTCTTCTTATTATAATTATTATTTGTTCAGGAATTTGTATAAAAAATTGTATTAAAAATTCAAAATCAGGGAATGATACTAATAGTCAAGAATTTGATATTTTTAATATTAGTTCATATGAAACAACAATTGATATGACAGTATATAGTAATAAAAATGAAAATAAATATAAAATTAAACAAATCTATAAAAAGGGAATAGAAAGCTCACAAGAAATTATTGAACCAGATAATATGAAAGGAATTAAAATTATTCAGCAAGGTGAAAAATTAATTTTAGAAAATAGCAGATTAAATCTTACAAATGTAATAGAAAAATATCCATATATAACAGATAATTGTATTGATTTAAGCAGTTTTTTAGAAGAATATAAACAGAATCAAACAAGTTCTATAGAAGAAGAAGCAAATACAATTATTTTAAAAACAATCTCTAATTTGCAAAACCCATATATAAGATATAAAATCTTAACAATTGATAAGAAAACAGGAAAACCTCTACAAATGGAAATAAAATCAGATAACCAAAAAACTACTGTTTACATATTATATAATGAGGTAAAGATAAAAAATAATTAAGATTATATCTTTATTTCGAGCTAATAAAAAGAGTATAAAACTTGACAATATACGAACTTAGGAGTGAAGATAATGACTATAAAAAGAGGAGATATGTTTTATGCAGATTTAAGCCCAGTAGTTGGTTCAGAACAAGGAGGAATTAGACCAGTTTTAATTATACAAAATGATTTAGGAAATAAATATAGTCCAACGGTTATTGCAGCTGCAATAACATCACAGACGACAAAAACAAAACTCCCAACACATATAGAGGTAGACAGTAAATCTTGTGGATTAAAAAGTGATTCTGTTATTTTAACAGAACAAATAAGAACAATAGATAAAAGTAGACTAAAAGAAAAAATAGGGCATATAGAAGATGAAAAAGTAATAAATCAAATTAATAATGCTCTAGGAGTTAGTTTTGGATTATAATAAAAATCAGGGAAAATTCCCTGATTTTTATACTTTTAATTTCTTTATAATTTTAATTTCATTACGAAGATAATCGATTTGCTTTTGCTTTTGAGCAAAAGTATTTTCATATTCTTCTAAAATTTTATGATAATTTTCCACAGTCTCGTCTTTTTCTAAAAATATTTTCATACCCTCTAAGAAATATTGCTTTTTCTTTTCAGTTTTTGCATTCTGCATTTTTTCTTCATATTGTTTAACATTTTGCAATCTTTTTAAAGTATTTTTCAAACTACTAAGATATTCTGTTATACAATATATTTCATATTCTGTATCTTCGATAACAACAGATATTAGAGCTTTTACTATAATGGGATTATTTTTTCCAAGTTTTGCATTTTCTACTATTTTATTTATTGCATTTACTTTTTTTGAATCTTGCTCAAAAGGTTTTGTATTTTCAATTAAAATTTTTAAAGTATCAGCAATACCAATGTGTGATTTATACTGTCTTTTACTAACAATAGCATCAAATTCATCAGCAACTCTAATAATTTGTCCTTCATAAGGAATGTCCTTTTTTGTTAATCCTTTTGGATAACCAGAACCATTTAAAGCTTCATGATGATAAATTGGACCTGCAGCATAAGGCCTTAATTTTAAATCATTCATGCAAATATCATAACCTATAGTAGTATGTGTTTTCATTATTTCATATTCTTCATCTGTTAATTTGGCAGGTTTCTGCAAAATACTAGGAGGAATAAATTGTTTTCCAATATCATGTAGATATGCACAAATTGTGCAATACTCAGTAAATCCTTTATTACAATGTAGTCTATTGCAAAGACGGCAAGTAATATTAGCAACATTTTCACAATGTTTTCTTGTAAATACATCTAGACTTCCTAGAATATTTAATTGATATTGCATGGTTTTATCTAAATTATATGATTTTAAAACGACAGGTGAATAAAAATCAAATACAACTTCTTTCATATATAAACAGTCCTTTCAATATAATATTAACATTAATAATAAAAAAGTGCAATATGAAACAACAATTTTCAATATTTTGGAATATTCATAATAGGTTACACATATACATGTAATAGGGGGGATTTTTATGGAATATGCAAAAGATGAAATTTTCAAAATTACATATAATAGTCGAGTAAACAGATTGCAAATGCCAAAAGAAAATTTGAAACGTAGGCTAATCCAAAAAATAAAAAAACACAAATGGATGAGCTTAATTATAGTACTATTTATAATGTTTTCATGTATTAATTTTTTTTTAATTTACTATTTTATGAAAATATTGCAAACTGCTAGTTTTATATAAATTAGCAGTTTATTTGAACTTATTAGAAAAATATGATAAAATATATGTATTCCAAACAAAGGAGATAATTGTAATTATGAAGATAGCAAATCAATGGAAAGATTACAAAATATTAGATATGGCAGATGGACAAAAACTAGAAAAATGGGGAGATATTATTTTATCAAGGCCAGACCCACAAATTATTTGGAAACAAAAAAGTTTTCCTGAAAAATGGAACAAAATAAATGCAACATATCATAGAAGTAAAACAGGGGGAGGCTCATGGGAGTTTAATAAAAAATTACCACAAAAATGGCAAATTAAATATAAGGATTTAACATTCAACATTAAGCCAATGGGATTTAAACATACAGGATTATTTCCTGAACAAGCAGTTAATTGGGACTGGATGATAGAAACAATAAAGCAGGCAAAGGAAAAAAGAAAATCAGAAATTAAAGTATTAAATTTATTTGCATATACAGGAGGAGCTACAGTTGCATGCTTATCTGCAGGAGCTTCTGTGTGTCATGTGGATAGCTCAAAGGGAATGACAACATGGGCAAAAGAAAATGTTGTATCATCTGGATTAGAAGATAGATCAGTCCGTTTTATAGTTGATGATGTAATAAAATTTGTAAATAGAGAAATAAGAAGAGGAAATACATATGATGCAATTATAATGGATCCACCATCATATGGTAGAGGAGCAAATGGAGAGGTATGGCAATTTGAAAACAACTTATATGATTTAGTAGAATTGTGCACAAAAGTATTATCCAAAAAACCATTATTTTTCTTAATAAATTCATATACGACAGGTATATCAAGTAAGGTCTTAGAAGATATTATATACTTAACTGTGGCAAAGAAATATAAAGGAAAAATAGAATCAGGTGAAATAGGACTTCCTATGGAAGAATCTAAGCTTATTTTACCTTGTGGTATTTATGGTCGTTGGAGTGAATAAAATGGAAAAACTAAATGTATTATATGAAGATAATCATATTATTGTTGTAGAAAAAATAGTTAATATACCGTCACAATCTGATAAAACAGGTGATATAGATATGCTTTCTATTGTAAAACAATATATAAAGGAGAAATACAATAAACTAGGAAATGTATATATTGGATTAGTACATAGACTAGATAGACCAGTAGGTGGTGTTATGGTATTTGCTAAAACATCGAAAGCAGCAAGCAGATTGAGTAATCAAGTAAGAGAAAAAACTATGAAAAAACAGTATTTAGCAGTTGTAGACGGAAAATTCAAAGAAAAGTCAGGAATTTTGGAAGACTATTTATATAAGGATGAAAGAAATAATATCAGTAAAGTAGTAAATGAAAATAAGAAAGGTGCAAAATATGCAAAACTAGAATATGAAGTATTAGAATATAAAGAAGATAAGAATTTAAGCTTAGTAAAGATATATTTATATACAGGGAGGCATCATCAGATTCGTTTGCAATTAGCCAATAGTGGACATAGTATTTTTGGTGACCAAAAATATGGAACAAGGGGGAAAAACAAGCAAATTGCTCTATGGGCATATTATTTACAATTTAAACATCCAATTAGTAATGAAAAACTAGATTTTAAAGTATTTCCAGAAAACACAGGAACATGGAAATGGAATTTTAGTATCTTATAACAATTATGTAAATTTTATAAAAATCGAAAAAGGTTTTACGAAACTATAAAAATGAAATTATATGAATTAATTTCAAAGTTTTGTAAAACTTTTGTTCTTTATGGACATGCAGATGATAAAATCAAATCAGAAACAGCGGGGTGATAAAAATGATTGATAAAATCTGTATGTTTCTGACAAATAAGATGAGAAAAGAAATGCCAGACATCGATGATGAAAGAGCAGAAATTATATTTTATGGATTACAAAATATTATTGGTGAAATTCCAAAGATATTTATAATGCTAGGTCTTGCATATTTACTGGGAGAATTTAAACTAACATTAATTACATTTTTAATCATTATGCCATATCGAATATGTTCAGGAGGCTTTCACTTAAAGACACATATTGGATGTATCATCACAACAACTGCAATGTATTGTACACCTGCAATCTTATCTAAATATATAGTGCTAGATAATTTTACAAAGTTAATAACAATTATATGCATTTGGGTTTTTGCAATAGCAATGATTAAACTATATGCACCAGCAGATACAGAAAATGTTCCAATTTTAAGGAAAAAAGACAGAAAGCAAAAACAAATTTTATCATACATAATATTAACAATTGCACTAATTATAGCAGCAGTAATTAATAATCAAATTATTTCTAATATTATTATAATTGGATATTTTATTCAAACTTGTACTATTACAAGATTAGCATATAAAATAACTAATAATAAATACGGACATGAAGTATATAATAATACTTCAACTGTTTCATAGGTAATACATAAAAGCATTTGCCGGCCATGCTTTGTATTATATAAAAAATTAAAAAGGAGGAATTTCCTATGTTAAAAATATTATCAAAAATTGCTGAAAAATACGCAAAAAATACAAATACAGCATGTTTTGTATTATCTTTATTACATCAACCAAAAATGCCAGCAAGTTTAATCAAAAAAGATTAATTTATTATCAATCTTAGTTAAAACATTAGTTTTAATTAAGCTACATATAACTCTAATGTTATTATGGAGTAATCCCAAGAAAAGAGGGTTTCTATGCGATAGATACCCTCTTTTAATTAGAAATAAATTTCTAATTGTTGCTTAAATAAAGAATCAGTTTTAGTAGTATAAAGATTTATATTATTATTTTTTGTAAGAATTTTACGAATTTCCCATAACCCAAGCCCAGTATGATTTTCTTTTTCAGTTATTCCTTTTTCAAATATTTTTTCTGTATCTACATTTTTATTAGAATAACTGTTTTCAATAAGTATAGTATTTCGATGATTATTTGAGTCCCTCCTAAAAGAAATATTTATTATTTTTTCATCACTATGTTCAGCAGCTTCTATTGCATTATCAAGTAAGATACCAAGAATTCTACCAAATTCATAAATTTTCATATGTAAATCATTTAAATCTAAAAGATAATAGATATTGACATTAATTCCTTTTTCAGTTGCTTCATGATATTTTGAGGTTAATAAATTATATATACCGAGGATTATTTATACTGTTTGGATTTAGAATATATAAGTTATTTACTTTTTCACAATCTTGTTGCAATTGAACATAATATTTTTTTAATCCTTCCATATCATCTGTATTAACATATCCACCAATTGTTGTAACAATATTATCAAAATCATGTTTAAATCCTCTAACATTATCATGCAAAATGCGTAAAGTTTTATTATATTCTTCGGCACTTTCTAACTGTCTAGTAGTTGCAGTTAATTTTACGACTTTTGACATACTATATAGGCTAATACAAAAATATAACAGTAACATAACAAAATTTGCAAAAGTATAAGTAAGAGGAAATAAATCTAGATATTTTAAAGTAATGATAATTTCTATTATAATATAAATTAGCCCAAACATCAAATTAAAGATAATAAGAGATTTTGAGTGTTTATCAATATCATCCAATAAATTAATATGCAGTTTTCTGCTTCTTAAGAGCAATATTATAAAAAATAGTACGGCATAGTTAAGCAAACTTACAGGAATTTTATAAATAGGAACTGATAACATTTGCTCTGATGTAATATTTAGTAAAGTAATTAAAGGATTAAAAAGTAAAGTTTGAACAATAATAAAAGTAATACTCGGAAGAATAGTAGCAATGATGGTTTTTAACAAATTTGTTTTTAATGTGAAATAGATAATTGCAAATAAACTAATGTAATTAAATAGTATATTAAATGGAGATGCCAAAAATAATGCAGATATAATTGAAGTCGTAGAAGCACATACTACAAATACAATTTTATTTTTCCTATTTGCATTTAAATTTAATATTGCATCAATAAAATAAAAAATTAGAATAATTTCTAATATAATTAAAGGAATAGAAAAAAACTTTATTAATTGTTCATTAGGCGTACTCACTGCAATCCATATATTATTTAAAAATTCCATCATCTTTAAAAACCTCCATTATATCTTTCTTAAATTTTGGACCAATGTCACTAAAATCATTTTCAGGAAAATACAATCTATTTTCAACAGGATCAACATTTGTTACATTATTGATATTAACAATAAATGATTTATGACATCTAACAAAATTTTTAGGTAATGAATCTTGTATTTTATTAAAAGAACTATATACTTCATAATCACGTGCTGAAGTATGAAAAATCAATTTCATACCATCTCTTTTAATATAATTAATTTCATTTTCATCAATAATTGTATTTTTATTATCAATTTTTATATATTTTTTTGGCAAACCTTGTATATCATCAAATAGTCGTACAATAGTTTCTTCCATTCTTTCAGGCATTAATGGCTTAGCAATATAATCAAATGTTTTGAATTTGTATGCCATCATAGCATATTCTAAATGAGCAGTAGTAAAAATAAAATACACATTTTTATTTTTCTTTCTAACCAGCTCTGCAATTTGCAAACCAGTTTTTCCTTGCTTTAGATTTATATCAAGCACAAGTACATCAGTTTTGTTATTATCTACGTAATTTAAAATAGTATCAAAATCATCGGACTTAAATACTACTTTGGCATCATAATTGTGTTTTATAAATATATTTTCAAGCATTTTTTCAATTTTATCTAATATATTTAGATTATCATCACAAATAACAAAATTTAACATGAAGTTTCCTCCTTAGAAATAGCAAAGATAATTGGAAAAAAATGGAATCGTACAAATATTAAAAAATTTCTATTTTTTTCCAGAAACATTTACAATATAAATCAAAAAATTAGTATTGTCAATAGGGAATTTGTAAGTATAAGTCGAATAACAAATTATAAGTAGTACTAATAAAGCGATTTTGATATTGATAGTATCACTAATAAAAAATGGAAAAAAATGTAAAATATAAAATCTTAATAATATAAATTAAAAAATCATAAATTCATATTTATTTAATAAAATTAAGATAGGAAATAGGAGTTGAGGAAAATGAAAGAAAAAATTAGAGCAATTGCTATTATAGTTTTAAGTATAAGTATTTTTTCTTTAAGTGTTATATCAATGCAAGAAGCAAATAAAGACATTTTGGCAAGTGCAAAAGCAATTAGTAATGAAAAAATTGGATGGGGGATAAAAAGAAATAATGAACACATACAACCAGATTTAGGCACTGGTAGGTTAGAAATGTTATCACAAAATAAGGGAATAGCAATTGGAAATGCAAATAGTAAGAGAATATATTTAACTTTTGATCAAGGATATGAAGCTGGATATACAAAACAAATATTGAAGACATTAAAAGAAAATAATGTTCCAGCAACATTTTTTATTACTGGACACTATTTAAATACACAAGCCGAACTAGTAAAGCAAATGATAGAAGAAAATCACATTGTTGGGAATCACAGCTCTAGGCATAAGAGTATGCCAGATATATCAGATGAAGAAATAAAAACAGAACTTTTAACATTACATCAAGCAGTATATCAAAAATTTAATTACGAAATGAAATATATGAGACCACCAAAAGGAGAATATAGTGAAAGAAGTTTAATTACAACCAGTAATTTAGGATATACAACAGTTATGTGGTCATTTGCATATAAAGACTGGGAAGAAAAAAATCAGCCAAGCAGTCAAGAAGCAATAAAAATGATTACAGAAAATTTTCATCCAGGTGAAATAATGCTTTTACATGGAAATTCTAAAACTAATACAGAAATTTTGCCAGAAATCATAAAACAAGCAAGAGAACAAGGATATGAATTCTATTCTTTAGACCAATTTGAAAAATAAGAGGCTACATAAGAAAGGAATGAAAACAAAAATGAAAAAAAAACATTATAGGAAAATAGATAAATTATTAGAAATACCAAAAGAAGTGTATTCTAATGAAGTGAAAATTACAATTGTTGGATTTGACGAAGTAGTAATAGAAAATTATCAGGCTATTTTAGAATATGAAGAATATTTTGTAAGGATAAAAACAGCAACAGGAATAGTTAATTTTAATGGATATAATTTTAATTTAGAAAACTTATCAAATGATGACATTAAGGTAACGGGTAAGATAGAAGGGATTGAATTTGAAAAACTAATGGAGGACTAGAATGCTTATTAGAATTTTACTATGCTATATTTTGGGATATATTAGGGTTTCAGTAGAGGGATACTATATTGAAAAACTAATTAATATATGTAAAAATAAAAAAATTGTAATTTGGAATTTAAAAAGAAAAAGGGATGTAAAACTATATTTTAATACATCAATACAAAATTTTAAAGAAATTACACAAATTTCTAAAAGACTAAAATGCCATATAAAAATTGAAAAAAAGAAAGGAATTCCTTTTCTATTACATAGATATAAAAAAAGAAAGATTTTTGCAATAGTGGCAATTTTTATAGCTATTGGCGTGATATTATTATCTAATTTCATTTGGAATATAGAAATAAAAGAAGAAAATGGCAAAGAGTTAGAAAATATTTATCAAGATATATCAGATGCAGGCTTGACAACAGGAATATTAAAGGTAAAGCTAAATACAAAAGAAATAATTAACAAAATACGATTAAAAAGAGAAGATATTGCGTGGATGGGAATAGAATTAAAAGGCACAAATGCTATTGTGCGTATAGTAAAAGCAGATAAAAAACCAGAAATTATTGATGATGCAGATTATTGCAATATTGTTTCTAATAAAGAAGGAATTATAACAAAAATTCAAGCACAAAATGGAACAGCAAATGTAAAGGTAGGTGATACTGTAACATACGGAACAACACTAATTAATGGATGGTTAGAAGGAAAATATACTGGAATGCATTATGTACATGCAAGAGGAAAAGTTGAAGCGAAAGTTTGGCATACAAAGAATATCTTTATTCCATATAATACTACGGAAACCAAAGAAACGGGGAATATAGAAAATTTTTATTCAATAAAATTTAATAATTTTGAAATAAATTTATCAAAAAGGGTTTCAAAATTTAAAATTTATGATACAATAGAAACAGATAAAAAAATTAGATTATTTTCGGATTTCTATTTACCTGTTTCTATAACAAAAACAACTAATAAAGAACTAATAGAAGAAGAAAAAAAATACCAAAAACAAGAAGCTACAGAACTAGGGATACAGCAATTACAGCAAAAAATAGAAGAAGAAATTGAAGATAAAACTAAAATTATAAATAGATATAATAATACATATGAAAAAGATAATGGAATTGAAATAAATGTAACATATGAAGTTTTAGAAGAAATAGGAACAAATGAGAAAATCGTATTTTAAAAGGAGGACGCATATGGAAGAAAGAAGTTTAAGAATAACAGGAGCAGATACCAATTTTTTTAATAAGATTACAAATACATTAACACGTATGTTAATACCAACAAAAATTGGAATTAATGGAATGTTTGTTGCAATGAAGAGAAATGCGATGTTGAAAGCATATGATATATATGCAAAAGAAAATAAACAAGACAATTCAGATGAAGCGGAGAAAAAGTTTGATGTAGCATATACAGCTTACTTAGAAGCATTAGATAAACATATTATGGATTCAATTTATAAAAAAGTAAAAAATGGAACAGCATCAGAATTTGAAAAAAATGCGATGTCAAAATATTATGAAGTGACAAGTTTAAAAGAAAAAGAATATATAGAATACAAATATCGTAAACAAAAATATCTAATTGGATTAGATTGGGAAGGAATCCGCACAAACGCAAAAGAAAAAATTATGCAAAAATATATTGCCTTTTATTTATATAAAATGGATTCACTATATAAAGCAATTTTAAAGAATTATTCTATAAAACTAGCAGATGGAACAAATATATATGATTCAACAAAAGAATGGATTTATACTAAAATATTCTATACATTAGATGAATATATACAAAATATTTTAGCATTAAAAATTGAAAAATATCCAGAAGAATTTGATGGAATTAAGGCAGAATATGAAAGATTTCAAGGCTTTACAATTGGGAAATTAGATACAAGAGATAATATAGAAAAAAATATGATTTTATTAGGAATCAGCAGAAAGCTATTTACACATAGTATACCATTAATTGTTGCAGAACATTGCTATGAAAAGTTATTAAAAGATGCTAGAGCTTTATTGCAAGATACAAAAATTGCAAATAAACGTGAAAGAGCATATTCTATGTTAATAACTCTAATTGAAGAGTTTTACACAAAACTATTATCAACCAAGGTATATTGGGAAGATTTAGAAGAAAGAGAAAAATTCAAGAAAATCTGGGACAAGTATCAAGAAATTTTAGCATTGAAAGAAGAAAACTTTGTTGAATATGTAAAACAAAAAGAAATTTTATTTATAAAGGAAGACTTGAAAAAGATACATAATACAAAAGTAGATTATACAAAGTTAGAAAAATATTATAAAAGAAAACTAGTAGACTATGGAGCAATTCGTGAAATAAAAAATAGTTTTAAATCAGCAGGAAAATATGAAGGAACAATTAAAGAAATAATCAATAAGGTGCGTGTATAATAATGTTTGAGATTGTATATAATGGAGTAGAGAAAAATGCAAATTATAGAGAAATAATAGCAAAAGTAGTGCAAGAGTGCTATAAAAAAGAAAATTTGCAAGATAGCAATTTAATATTAACAATAACATTAACAACACCACAGAATATTAGAAAACTGAACAAGACATATAGAAATATAGATAGAGCTACAGATGTTCTATCTTTTCCTGTTTTTGAAAAAGAAGAAATAGAAGAAAAAATTAAATTACAAGATTTTGAATTTGAAGATATGTTGGGAGATATTGTAATATCTGTTGAAAAAGTAAAAGAGCAAGCAAATGAATATGGACATAGCTTTGAAAGAGAATTAAGCTATATGGTAGTACATGGATTTTATCATCTTATGGGCTATGATCACATAGAAGATCAAGATAAAAAAATAATGAGGAAGAAAGAAGAAGAAATTTTAGAGCAACTAAAGATAAATAGAAGTGGGATATAGAAGGGGCTGAAGAAAGATGGAAAAAGGAAGTACAAAAATATTAATTTTCATCCTAGTTATTTTAATTTTAGTAGCTGGTGGAACATTAGGATATAAGATAGTAAAAGATAAAGAAAACAATAATCAGACAGTTACACAACCTGAAAAAACAACTGTATTAGTAACACCTGTAGAAGAGAAGGAAATACAAATCTATAAAGGAAATGATAGACCAATTGCTGTTATGTATGATAATCATAATCAAGCATGGCCACAAGCAGGACTAAATAAGGCATATTTAGTATATGAAATCATTGTGGAAGGTGGAGAAACAAGACTAATGGCTCTATATAAAGGGGCAGACTTAGAATTAATAGGACCTGTTAGAAGTGCGAGACACTATTTCTTAGATTATGCAATGGAAAATGATGCAATTTATGTACATTTTGGTTGGAGTCCTCAAGCACAAAGTGACATCAAAAAATATTCAATACATAATATCAATGGTATTTATGAAGATGGCTCAACTTTCTGGAGAAGTAATAAAAAATATGCACCACATAATGCAGTAACAAGTACTAAAAATATACTAACATCTGCTACTAATAAAGGATATAGAACTACATCTAGCAAAGAAAGTGTTTTAAAATATACTGCAGATGAGCTTCATTTAAAAGATGCAAGAGCAGCAACATCAATAACAATACCACATTCAAATCTTCAAACAGTTAAGTATGAATATGATGAAGAAAATAAAGTATATAAAAGGTATGCAAGAAATAAAGAGCAAACAGATTGGGAAACAGCAGAACCAATAACAACTAAGAACATCATTGTAACAAAATGTGAAAACTATACATTAAATGATTCTGAAAATAAAGGAAGGCAGGGCTTAAAAAATATAGGAACATTTGATGGATATTACTTGACAAATGGAAAAATAATAGAAATAAAATGTATAAAAAAAGCAAGAGATGAACAAACAATTTATCAAGATTTAGAGGGAAATGAAATAGAGGTAAATGATGGAAATACATGGATTAATATTTGCCCAATTAATGCTAAGATTACAATAGAACCAGAAGAAACAGAAGAATTAGATAACACACAAAATACAGAAACAAGTGACATAAATGTAACAACTTAAAATAAATTTTGAAAGGATAGTGTAAATATGAATGTTTATGATACCGCTAATAGATTAGCGCAGGAAATAAAGACATCTGAAGAATATGTAAATTTTAAAATGGCAAAAGAAACAATCAAATTGAATGCTGAATTATCAAAAAAAATAAAAGAATTTGATATGGCTCGCTATACAAGCCAATTAGAATCTATGCAAACAGGAAAAACAGATGAGGAAAAAATGCAAAAAGTACAAGAGTTATATGCAGAACTAATAGAACAGCCAGATGCAAAAAATTATTTTGATGCAGAAACAAAATTTAATATTTTAATTGCAGATGTAAATAGAATTATTGGAGAGTCAATTAGAGAAGTAATGGAATAAAGGGGAAACAGAGTGGAATTTTTAATAGTTTTTATAGTTATTTTACTATTACTAGTAATATTAACAATTGTTTTTGAAGTAAATATGAAAAAACTGAAAGAAATGACTAATATTCAAAATTTAGATGAAATTGCTGAAAAATATCCAAACAATATAGAAATATGTAAAGAATATTTAAAAAAGTTAAATAATACAGATGTGAAAGTAGAAGAAGACAATAAATCAGATGCAACAGTTTATATAGCAATTTCTAATAAAATCTTTATAGGAAATATGAAAAATAGTTATTCAAGAATTCAGACTATTGCACATGAATGTTTACATAGTATTCAAAGTAGAAAATTATTGCTTTTCAATTTCATATTTTCCAATATTTATCTATTATATTTTGCTATTATTCTTATTGTAGCAGTATGCGGAATATTACCAAGTCCAATGACTTTTCTGGCAATACTATGTATATTTGGACTTATATATTATTCAGTAAAACTCTATTTAGAAAATGATGCTATGATAAAAGCAAGATATTTAGCAAAAGAATATATGGAAGAAAAGAAAATTTCTTCTAAAGAAGAAATAGATAGTTTAGTAAAACAATTTGATACTATAAATGATTTAGGAATACGTGCTGTGCAATATAAAATATTAACTGGAATATTGATAAAAATAGCAATATTTTCTATTGTTTGCCTTATCAGATTTTAAAAAAATAAAAAAATAATTAAAAAACTCTTGACAAAAATACAAATATAATTTATAATCTATAATTGTCAAGAGAAATGCAGGTGTAGTTCAATGGTAGAACCTCAGCCTTCCAAGCTGATGACGTGGGTTCGATTCCCACTACCTGCTCCAGTCTAAGTGTTCTTATAGGATTAACGTCTACAAGAACACTTTTTATTATACTAATAATTTAATATAATGAGAATAGCAAGTTGTCATTAAGATTCAAATTAAATTATAAAAAACTAATTAGTAACAAGTTATAGTTACGCAAAAGAAAGGAAGATACATTATGGATAATATAAATATTACACAAAAATATACTTTATGTATGTTAAAAGAAAAGAAGACTTTATATGAAAAAGAGTTATCACCATATCTAATTGTATCTATGATAGTAGAAATGATGTTAGATGGAAATTTAGAAATTACTGATAAAAACAAAGTGATACTTAATGACAAGATTCCAACAGCAAATTATAATAAAAGGTTATACGACATTATAAAAGATATGAAAAAAGACGAAGTACTTTTAAAAAGTATACTAACTTCTATTTGCTATGGATTTTCAAGTAAAAATTTAAAAAGCATTGTTAATACATTAAAAGATAGTATGGTAGAAGATGAACTTATAACTTTAGAAAGTAAAAAAGGATTAATTGGCAATAAAGAAGTAGTAAAAATAGATGAAGATAAATTTGCTAATATTATCAAGGAAATAAAAACAGAATTTTTAGAAAAAAGAAATCTAACAGAAGATTTGATTTTATTAGCTTCTTTATTAAATTCTACTAAATTTCTAAAAAATATTTTTAGTAAATATGAAAAAGAAGAATTAAATAATACATTAAAAGAAATAAAAGATACAGAAATTGCAAAAAAGGTAAAAATAGCACAAGCTGCTATAAATAATATGTCTGCCATAATAACTGCTATGATGATAAATGTTGCTATACCAGTATAAAATTACTATATATCGACAACTTACAATTTTTAGATAAATATACTTTTGGCGTACTACGTAATTATTGATTTTTCAACTTTTCTTAAAATCTTATAAGAACACTCCAACCATAACATAAAATAGCACTATTTTGAAGTGCTATTTTTTATGTGTAAAAATGAATTGACAAAAAAATAAAAGTTACTATATACTTAAAGTTATAGGGGGTAACAAAATGAATGCAAAAGGAAAGATAAAATTAGTATTTCCAACTGAAGAATATAAAAATCAAATAGAAGAATACTTAGAAGAACATTTCGAAAATGGAGAATTCGATTTAGCAGGTGATGGAGGACTAGATAAAATAAAAAATGTTGACAAGTGGCTAGATAAAATAAAAAAAGATGTATCAGAAGAAACAATAGAAGAAGGCAAAACACCATCAACACTATTTTTAGGAGTTAGAAAAGTAGACAATAAAGTTATAGGAATGTTGCAAATAAGACACAAATTAAACAAAAAACTATTAGAAAGATATGGACACATAGGAGATGGAGTTAGACCAACAGAAAGAAAAAAAGGATATGCAACAGAAATGATTAGATTAGCATTAGAAGAGTGTAAAAAATTAAACATTAATAGAGTTTTAATGACTTGTGATAAAGAAAATATTGGCTCAAGAAAAAGTATAATAGCAAATGGCGGAGTATTAGAAAATGAAATTACAATAGAAAATGTGGAAATTACTCAAAGATATTGGATAAGTCTTAAAAAAAGATATGCTGATAAATTTGTTAGAAATAAAGTAAAAAAAGCAAATCAAAAAATAATATCCATAGAAGAAAAAAATTTCTCAGGAGACATATATTTTTATGACTTTATTGATGTTAAAAATAAAATGATTATACCTAGAGGAAAATGTATATTAGATAATAACTATAAATGGCTAGAATTTTATGATTATAATTCAAAAATAAAGTTAACTGCTATTTATGATGAAAACTGCAAAATAATAGAATGGTATTTTGATATAGCAAGAGAGATAAATAAAGAAAACGGAGTGCCATATGAAGATGACCTATATTTAGATGTTGTTGTAACACCAACAGGAGATATAGTTTTACTAGATGAAAATGAATTAAAAGATGCCTTAGATAGATTAGAAATAACAGAAGCAGAATACAAAAATGCTTATGAAGAAGCTAATAAATTGATAAGTAGACTAAAAGATAGAGTAAAAGAATTACAAAAATTCACAGATAAATATTTAAAAAGAATGTTAGGAGGAAAATAATGCCAAAATTTATATTGATAATAGGCCCTCAAGCAGTTGGAAAGATGACGGTAGGTCAAGAATTATCGAAATTAATAGGGTATAAACTACTATATAATCATATGACAATAGAATTAGTAAGACAAATATTTGATTATGACAAGGAAATATATCAAAAAATGAATCAACAGATGAGATATGAAATCTTTAAGGAATTTTCAAAAAGTAATGAAAAAGGAATAATATTTACATACTGCTTTGACTTTGGAGAAAAATTTTTCAAGGAAGAAAAACAAGAAACGGAGAAATGGAGTGCTTTATTTGAAGAAACATATGTAATAGAATTAGAAGCATCTTTGGAAACAAGACTCAAAAGAAACAAAACAGAAAATAGACTAAAACATAAGGAATCTAAAAGAAACTTAGAGTGGAGTGAAAACGAAATAATAAAGTCACTTGAAAAACACAAATTAAACTCAGAAGAAGGACAGGGAGAAAAAATCTTTAAAAACTATATAAAAATAAATAATGAAAAGTTGTCAGCCGAAGAGGTAGCAAAAATAATAAAACGAAAATTTGGTCTATAAAAGTAAAATAGGGTGTCCTAGGACACCCTATTTGTCAGGTAAAGGAAAAATATGTGCAATCAGCTTGTAACTTATATGTAATTAAACGTAACCAGTCAGGAACACCTTTTATAAATTTTTTGAGAGGGTCATAGCTAGATACTATCGACATTTGAAGCTTTTCTCCGCTTTTTGTTTCAGTGCAATCCTGTAAAATTATAGGTTGCAAAGCCCGGTCTTTTTTGCGGAGAAAAAACAGTGAATGAGTATCTGGAGAAGAAACAACCAATATTCCAACAGCGTTCTGCAAATCAGCTGTAAAATAACCGGTTTTTTCTTGCTCATTTTCCTTGTACGAGATTATATAATCCCGCTCTGTTAAATTTCTTACCATAACATCATTTCCTTTCATTGTGTTGCTAATTAACAGTTACACATTGTATTTGACCTGACAACAAATACATCCATACTTTCGTATGTAAATATAATACCATATTTTAGGAAAAAAATCAAGTTTTGTGCTATATATACAAATAAAAATAGAATTTTATGTTTGCAAATTTGAAACTTGTATATAATATCAAATAAGAATTAAATGTAAAAAAACAACAAAAATAGTTGATATTTTTTAAAAATTAATATAAAATCTAAAGAGGTTATAAGGAGGAAATTATGATTACTTTAAAAGATGTATGTCAAAACGAAGAAGTTAATGCTTTAATTAAAGGAGCACAAAAACAACTAGATGCATTAGGATATACAGAACATGGACATAGACATATTTCAATTGTTTCAAAAAGAGCAGGAGATATTTTACAAAAATTGGGATATCCAGAACGCACAATTGAATTAGCTAGAATAGCAGGATATTTACACGACATTGGTAATTGTGTAAATAGAGTGGATCATGCACAAAGTGGAGCAATTCTTGCATATGAAATTTTAAAAAATATGGGAATGCCTGTAGAAGAAAGAACTGAAATCATGATGGCAATTGGAAATCATGACGAAGGAACAGGAACAGCAATTAGCGATATATCTGCATCTATTATTTTAGCAGACAAATCAGATGCTCATAGAGATAGAGTGCGCAATCCAAATTTAGGAACTTTTGATATCCATGACCGTGTAAACTATGCAGTTACAAAGTCGAGCTTAACTTTAGATGCTGAAAAGCGTATTATAACACTAGACTTAAAGATTGATACAGAAATTTGCCCAGTATTAGACTATTTTGAAATTTTTATGGATAGAACGATGATGAGTAAATATGCTGCAAAATATTTAAAAATATGGTTTTCACTAGTAATCAATGATACAAAACTATTATAGGAAAGGATGAAAAAAATGAAAAAAGCAATTAAAATTTTAACAATAATTTTAACAATAATATTAATAAGTATGATAGGTTTCTTAGGAATTTATGTGCAAAAACAAAATCGTATGGAAAACATAGTAAAAGATTACGACTATACAATGGACTTAAAAGGGGCAAGAATAATTGCAATAAAACCAGAAGAAGAAATAGAGACAAAAATAAAGGATGCAGAAGGAAATGAAATAACAGAAGAATTAACAGATGAAGAAATTAAAGAAAAAGGATACACAAAAGAAGAAATCAATAAAAATGCAGAAAAATTGACATTAGAAAATTTCAAACAAACAGAGCAAATAATTATAAAAAGATTAGAACAACTAGGACTAAATGATTATAATATTGCATTAAATGAACAATCAGGAGAAATAAAAATTGAAATAGAAGAGAATAATTCCACCAATTCAATAATTAGTGATCTTTATACAACAGGAAACTTTGAAATTTCAGATAGTGAAACAGAAGAAGTTTTATTAGATAACCAATATATAAAGGAAGCAAAAGTAGGATATATTTCTGAAACAAATGGGACAAGTGTATGCCTACAAATTGAATTAAATTCAGAAGGAAAAACAAAATTAGAAGAAATTACAAATACATATAAAACAGTTGAAGAAAATTCAGAAGAAACAGAGGAAGAAACAGAAGAAGATTCAGAAACAGAGGAAAATGAAGAAAACTCAGAAACAGAAGAAACGAATACTACTGGAGAAGAAGAAACAGAAGGAGATAGTGAAGAAGGAGACAGTGAAGAAGAAACAAAGCAAAAAGAAATAACAATGAAGATAAATGACCAAACAATTATGACTACATCATTTAATGAACCAATTCGTACAGGTAAAATGCAATTAACAGTAGGAAGTGCTTCAAGTGATACAAAAACTATTAATGAATATGCACAAAATGCATTATCATATGCTACAATCTTAAACAATGGAAAATTACCAATGGATTATGAAATTTCTGGAAACGAATTTATCTATTCAGAAATAACAAATCAAGAAATATTATATGTATTAATTGGTATTGCAGGAATTACAGCTCTTGCATTAATATACTTGATTATAAAATATAAATTACGTGGACTTGTAACAAGTTTTTCATTTATTGGATTTATATCAATATTATTATTACTAATTCGTTATGCAAATGTTGTTATATCTTTAGGAGCAATTTTTGCGGGAGTACTTGTACTTGCATTAAATTATATAGTCTCAATAAAACTATTAAAGAAAAAAGATAAAAATGAATTTTTGAGATTTTTCTTTAAAGTTGCACCTATAGCAATATGTAGTATTATATTCTGCTTTATGGATTGGATTCCAATTGCTAGCTTTGGAATGATACTATTTTGGGGAGTTGTTTTAATTATAGTATATAACTATCTAGTTACAACATCAATATTAAGCATATTGGAAAATAAAGAATAGGGAGGATATAAAAATGGATAAAACAAAAAAAAGAGCACTCATCATTTTAGCAATTATTGTTGCGGTAATAGCTATAGGAGTTATCATAACAATAGTTAAGGGATTTAATTTTGACCTACTTTATCAAAGCGGTAAAAGAATAGAAGCAGATATAGGAAAACAATTTGAATTGAAAGATATAGAATCAATAACTAAAGAAGTAGTTGGAGAAAAATCATGTGTTCAAACAGTTGAAATATATAAAGAAAGTGTTAGCATTTTTGCACAAGATATGACAGAAGAACAAAGAGACAATATAATAGCAAAAATAAATGAAAAATATGGTTTAGAATTAGATGCAAAAGCGAGTGAAATAATAGATGTTCCACATACACGTTTACGTGATATAATTAAACCATGTATTATGCCATTAATAATAGCAACAATTATTATGCTAGTATACATAGGCATTAAATACATAAGAAAAACTAATGTTAAAATAATATTAGAAACAATTATTGTAATTATACTTGGACAAGCACTATTATTTAGTATACTTGCAATAACAAGAATTCCTATTGGTAAATTAACATTACCAATGATATTAACAACATATATTTTATCAATTACATTTTGCACAGCAAGATTAGAAAAATATGTCCAAGAAAAAGAAGAAGAAGAAAAAAGTAAAGCGGAGGAAAAATAGATGGGAAAAATTGTTTTATTGGATGAACTTACAATAAATCAAATCGCAGCAGGAGAAGTTATTGAAAGACCAGCATCTGTAATTAAAGAGATGGTAGAAAATTCTATTGATGCAGGAGCAACCAATATTACAGTTGAAATAAAGAATGGAGGAATTTCCTATATAAAAGTAGCAGATAACGGAAAAGGTATTGCACAAGATGATTTAGAAATCGCATTTGAAAGACATGCAACTAGTAAAATTCGTTCAGCTGAGGACTTAAATACAGTTACCTCTATGGGGTTTCGTGGGGAAGCTTTAGCAAGTATCGCAGCAATTAGTAATGTAGAACTAATATCAAAAACTGAAGAACAAGAAACAGGTTACAGAATTGTAGTAGAAGCAGGGAATGTTTTAGAAAAAGAAATTGCAGGTGCTTCAACAGGAACAACGATAACAGTTAAAAATCTATTTTTTAATACACCTGTAAGATACAAATTTCTAAAAAAAGATTATACAGAATCAGGATATATAGAAGACATAATTACTAGAGTAGCTTTAATACATCCAGAAATCTCATTTAAATTAATTAATACTGGAAAAACTGTTATACAAACAAATGGAAGTAAAGATATAAAGAATGTAATTTATAGTATATATGGAAAGACAGTAGCAGAAAATTGCATACCAGTATCGTATACATATGAAGATGTCCAAGTAGATGGAATTGTTGGAAAACCTGAAATTGCAAGATCTAATAGAACAAATCAAATATTTTTTGTAAATCAAAGATATATAAAAGATAAAACTTTGTCATCTGCAACTGAACAAGCGTACAAAGGAATGATACCATTAGGAAAATTTGGTTTTGTTGTTTTAAATATTACTATGAATCCATCAAAAGTAGATGTTAATGTACATCCAGCAAAATTAGAAGTAAGATTTGAAGAAGAAAGCAAGATTTTCCAAGCTATTTTTCATGCTATAAAAGATACATTATTAAAAAATGGAGACAGTGAAGGTTTATTTGGACTAAGAAAAACTGATGAAAAGGAAATTGAAAAATATACACAACAAGAAAGTGAAATAAAAACAAATGCACAGGAAATGACTATAAATAAAATTGAAGAAACAAAAGAAAAAGAATTATTTGAAGAAGAAAAAAATGTAGACAACAAAAAAGAAGAAATTCAAGAAAAAGAAGATTTAGAAAAAACACAAGTAATACAGCTAAAAACACCAAAAGAAAATTCTAAAGACATAAAACAGGAACCTTCAATTTTTGATAAACTTATTCAATTAAAAAATATACCAAATCGTTTACATGATATTGTAGACAAAGAATCTGAAGAAAGTAAAGAAGAACAAAAAGGTATAAAAGAAAAAATATCAGCAGAAAATAAAGAAGAAAACAATCAAATAAATAATTATAACCAAGAAAAAGAACAGACAGATAATAAAGAAGAAAATCAAGACTTTCATGTAATGTATGAAAAACTATTTGGCAAAACAGTAAAATCAGAACAATCTCAAAAACAAAAAAAATCAGAAGAGAATGGAATGATTGACATTATAAACGATAATGTTTCTGTATTTGATGATATAGAAGAATATCAAAAAGAGCCATATAAAGTAGTTGGAATTGTATTCAACACATATATTATAATTGAAATGAAAAAGCAGATGTATATTATAGATCAACATGCAGCACATGAAAGAATATTATATGAAAAAGTAAAAGAAAACTATTATAGTTACACATCAAAAGATTCACAGATGTTGTTATTACCAGATGTAATTACACTAACACATAAAGAAATGGACATTGCAAAAGATAACTGGTCAATGTTTCAACAAGCAGGATTTGAATTAGAAGAATTTGGAGAGAACACAGTTAAATTAGTGGGAGTACCAACTATTTGCGTAGATTTAGACACTAGAGAATTATTCCTTGAAACATTAGATGCAATTAATACAGTAGCAAGAACAGCAAAACAAGAAAAAGAAGAAAAATTTATTGCAACAGTTGCTTGTAAAGCAGCAGTAAAAGCAAATATGGCATTATCAATAGAGGAAATACAGAGCTTAATGGATAGATTATTAGAATTACCTAATCCATTTAGTTGTCCGCACGGTAGACCAACTGCAATAAAAATGAGCCAATATGATATAGAAAGAAAATTTGCAAGAAAATAGAAAGAGAAAGGACTAAAAATTATGCCATTGGTTATAATTACAATTATAATAACATTTACTATATTAATTGTATGGACATATCGTAGTCTAGGAAATATTGAAACAAGTAAAAAAGTTATATATATAGTAATAGAACTATTAGTAGTATTTTTTGCAACATATATCACATATGGAATATCAAAAACGGGTGTAGAATATCCTAATGATGAAGTTATAGGATACATACAAAATACATTAGTACCATTATTTACTGGGATTAATGGATTGTTTGTTATGCCGTTTTTAAGTAGAGGATTAGAATCTGTATTTCAAGAAGATATGAAAAACAATCAGTTAATAGGTAGAACAACATTATGTATAGGAATATTATTTTTATTATTAATATTTGAATGTGGATATATGACAACAACACAGCAAGGAATATTAAGAATTATGGCAGGAGAAAGATAATGAAAAAACCAATTGTTATTGTAATATGTGGACCAACTGCATCAGGCAAAACAGGACTTTCAATCGAGCTTGCAAAACAAATAGATGGAGAAATTATATCATGTGATTCAATGCAAATATATAAAGATATGAACATAGGAACTGCAAAACCTACCGTAGAAGAAATGCAGGGAATTAAGCATTATCTAATAAGCTCAATAGAGCCAACACAAAGGTATAGTGTAGCAGATTATAAAAAAGATGCAAAAAATGCAATAAAGGAAGTTATAAAAAAAGGAAAAACACCAATTATTGTTGGAGGAACAGGACTATATGTAAATAGCTTAATTTATGAGATTGAATATCCAGAAATTAAATTTGACGAGGAATATAGAAAAAAATTAGAAAAGCAAGTAATAGAAGATGGACTAGAAAAGTTATATGAAAAAGCAAAAGAAATCGATCCACAAGCAATTCAAAAGATTGCAAAAACAGATAAAAAAAGAATTTTACGAATATTAGAAATTTATCATTCAACAGGCAAAACAAAGACTGAACAAGATATTTTATCAAGAAAAACAGAACCAGAATTTGATTATCATATATATGCATTATCTTGGAACAGAGAAAAACTATATCAAAGAATAAATCAAAGAGTAGATATTATGATAAAGGAAGGATTAATAGAAGAAGTAAAAGGAATTTTAGAAAAATATGATAAATTTCCAACAGCAATGCAAGGACTAGGATATAAAGAAGTAGTAGAATACTTAAATGGCAACACAACTAAAGAAGAGATGATTGAAAAAATAAAGCAAGAGACCAGAAGATATGCAAAAAGACAAATGACATGGTTTCGAAAAAATAAAGAAACTATATGGTTAGATGCTACAGAAGATATGCGAAATAATATTCATATTATTTTGGAAGGAATGAAGGGAGAATGGAGCAAAAAGGAACAACAAAGAAAAGCAGAATAGATATAAAAAATGCAAAGAAAAAGCAAATGTCAAAATCAATACTTTTTGCTGTGCTAATAATAATGGCACTCTATTTCCTATATATTATTTATTTACTGGTAAGAGAGCCAACAGGTATTTTTAGAGTAGAAGAAGGAACGTTATACTTAGAAGAATCTAGAGTAGGATATGTAATTAGAGATGAAGTCGTAGTACAAGGAAATAATTACAAAAATGGGATGGAACAAATAAAAAGTGAAGGAGAAAAAGCGGCCAAGAATGAAAATATTTTTAGGTATTATAGTAAAAATGAAGAAAGCTTAAAAAATCAAATTACAGAGTTAGATGCTAAAATACAAGAAACAGTTAAAAGTCAAACAGACTTATATTACTCTGACATAAAATTGATAGAAGATCAAATAGATAAGGAAATAGAAAAATTAAATCAAACAACAGATATTTCAAAATTAACTGAATATGAAAAACAAATTACACAACTTATTGATAAAAAAGCAAAAATTGTGGGGGAAAAAAGTCCATCAGGATCATATATTGAACAACTAAATAAACAGAGGACAAGCTTAGAAAAAGAATTAAATGAAGGGTCAGAAACAGTTAAAGCTCCAAAAAGTGGAATAGTATCGTATAAAGTTGATGGATTAGAAGAAACTTTAACACCTGGAAACTTTTCAGCATTAAGTAAAGACTACTTAGAAAATTTAAATTTAAAAACAGGAAAAACAATTGCAACTAGCGATGAATGCGGAAAAATAATAGATAATTTTGAAGCATATATTGCAACAATTTCAGATACTAAAGAAAGCAAAGAAGCAAAAGTTGGAGATAAAGTAAGTGTTCGATTATCAAATTCAAATGAAATAGATGCAGAAATTACATATATTTCTCAAGAAAATGAAGAAGAAACATTGATAGTATTAAAAATTGATAAAGATATTGAAGAACTATTAAACTATCGAAAGATATCATTTGACTTAGTTTGGTGGAGTCATAAGGGATTGAGAGTTCCAAATCAATCAATAGTTGAAGAAAATGGATTACAATATGTTGTTAGAAATAGAGCAGGATATTTAAGCAAAATTCTTGTAAAAATAAAAAAGCAAAATGATAGGTATTCAATTATAACCAATTATACATCAGACGAATTAAAAGAATTGGGATATACTAGTACTCAAATTACCAATATGAGAAATATTAGTATTTATGATGAAATTGTACTTAATCCGGACTTGTCAAAAGTAAAATAATGTTACAATAATATTACAACAATGTTAAATAAATATGACATTCCAAAAAACTATTGACAATCTTGTAAAAAAATTAGATACTAATATCCTAAGTTTGACAGTTGAAGAAAAATTAAAGCTCGTATCACATTGATATATGTGACATACGAGCTTTTTTGGTAA